>NZ_SJWV01000035.1:0-31692 GCF_004352695.1 Escherichia sp. KCJ4928 | reverse complement strand
CTTAAGGATAAGTCATGAATATAAAGACGCTTAACGTCAGCCTTTTGTCTTTTTCTATTATTACAGCATTGTTTCCATTGAACGCGATGGCAACAAAATTAACCATAGAGCAGCGCCTTGAATTGCTTGAAAATGAATTGTCGCAAAATAAACAAGAGCTGAAAGCAACACAGAATGAACTGGGAGTATATAAATCCCGACTTTCGACCTTACAAAAAAGCATCACGGAAAACAAATATAAATCAGCCTCGCTTGCTGAAATATCAGCGACATCTCCCGTCGCTGATAACATCAAAAATGAAAACGGTGAACAGAACTCGTTTACCGCAGCGCATACTATAAATGGATCGCAGCAAGTTGCCGTTATTGAAAGTAAAGGCGACAAAACCACTATCGAAAGCGTGACCCTGAAAGATATCAGTAAATATATAAAGGATGATATTGGGTTCAGCTATCAGGGGTACTTCCGCTCAGGCTGGGGTACTGGTAATCACGGCTCACCACAAACTTATGCAGCGGGTTCTCTGGGACGTTTTGGTAATGAGATGAGCGGTTGGTTTGACCTGACCTTAAATCAGCGTGTTTATAATCAGGACGGTAAAACGGCAAATGCGGTCGTTACCTATGATGGCAACGTGGGTGAGCAGTATAACGATGCCTGGTTTGGTGACAGTGCCAATGAAAATATCATGCAGTTCAGCGATATTTACCTGACAACGCGAGGTTTTTTACCCTTCGCACCAGAGGCAGACTTCTGGGTCGGCAAACATAAACTCCCGCAATATGAGATCCAGATGCTGGACTGGAAAACCTTAACCACGGATGTCGCCGCGGGTGTGGGGATTGAAAACTGGGCACTTGGTGTAGGGCTGTTTGATATGTCCTTAAGCCGTGATGATGTCGATGTTTACTCTCGTGATTTTTCGCGTACCAGCCAGATGAATACCAATTCTGTGGATGTTCGTTATCGCAATATCCCGTTATGGGATGATGCGACATTATCATTAATGGCTAAATATTCCGCACCTAATAAAACGGATCAACAACAAGATAACGAAAATGACAACAGTTATTTTGAAATGAAAGATAGCTGGATGCTGACTTCTGTTTTACGGCAAAACCTGCAACGCGATACGTTTAATGAATTTACGTTACAGGTTGCCAATAATTCCTATGCCAGCAGTTTTGCCAGTTTCTCAGATGCCAGTAATACGATGGCGCATGGTCGCTATTACTATGGTGATCATACCAATGGGATCGCCTGGCGTTTAATCTCTCAGGGCGAGATGTATCTTACTGACAATATTATTATGGCTAACGCGCTTGTCTATTCTCACGGCGAAGATGTTTATAGTTATGAAAGTGGTGCTCATAGTGATTTTGACAGTATTCGCACTGTAATAAGACCGGCCTGGATCTGGAATACATGGAATCAGACGGGGCTTGAATTAGGCTGGTTTAAGCAACAGAACAAAACTCAGCAGGGTGTAACACTAAATGAATCGGCTTATAAAACGACACTCTGGCATGCATTGAAAGTGGGTGAAAGCATTTTAGGTTCACGACCAGAAATTCGCTTCTATGGAACGTATATCAATATTCTGGATAACGAATTATCGAATTTTAAGTTTAATGAGAACAGCAAAGACGAGTTTATGGCCGGCATCCAGGCGGAAGTCTGGTGGTAATCTATTTTAGTTAAGGAGTTGTGTATGTCAGGATTTAAAAAAGGTTTTTTATGGGGCGGTGCGGTAGCCGCGCATCAGTTGGAAGGTGGCTGGAATGAAGGAGGAAAAGGCATCAGCATCGCTGATGTGATGACTGCTGGCGCTCACGGGGTGCCGCGTGAAGTGACAGAAGGCGTTATCGACGGGCTTAATTATCCCAATCATGAAGCAATTGATTTTTATCATCGCTATAAAACAGATATTCAGTTATTTGCCGAGATGGGATTCAAATGCTTTCGAACTTCCATTGCCTGGACACGAATCTTTCCGCAAGGTGACGAACAGGAGCCGAATGAAGAGGGTTTACAATTTTATGATGATCTGTTCGATGAATGCCTTAAGCAGGGAATGGAACCTGTGGTGACGCTTTCACATTTTGAGATGCCTTATCATCTGGTGACAAAATATGGTGGCTGGCGAAACCGTAAACTGATCGACTTTTTTATCCGCTTCGCATCAACGGTCTTCACGCGCTATAAAGAAAAAGTAAAGTACTGGATGACGTTTAACGAAATCAATAATCAGGTGAATTTCAGCGAAAGCCTGTGTCCATTTACTAATTCCGGTATCTTGTATTCGCCAGAGGAAGATATCAATGAGCGCGAACAAATAATGTACCAGGCGGTACATTACGAGTTAGTTGCCAGTGCCCTGGCGGTACAGACTGGAAAATCGATCAATCCTGAATTTAACATTGGCTGTATGATCGCCATGTGTCCCATCTATCCTCTGACGTGTGCACCCAACGATATGATGATGGCCACGAAAGCAATGCATCGTCGTTACTGGTTTACTGATGTTCATGCTCGTGGATATTATCCGCAACATATGCTGAATTACTTTGCCAGGAAAGGATTCAACCTCGATATCACACCAGAAGATAACGCGATTCTTGCCAGTGGTTGTGTCGACTTTATCGGCTTTAGCTACTACATGTCTTTTACGACACAATTTTCGCCCGATAACCCGCAACTGGATTATGTTGAACCACGAGATTTGGTCAGCAACCCTTATATCGATACATCCGAATGGGGATGGCAAATTGATCCGGCAGGGCTACGTTATTCACTCAACTGGTTCTGGGATCATTTCCAGTTGCCGCTGTTTATTGTCCAAAATGGATTTGGTGCGGTTGACCAGAGACAAGCTGACGGCACGGTGAACGATCACTATCGCATTGATTACTTTGCTTCCCATATTCGGGAAATGAAAAAAGCCGTAGTTGAAGATGGTGTTGACTTAATTGGCTACACCCCGTGGGGCTGCATTGACCTGGTTTCTGCCGGAACAGGGGAAATGAAAAGCGCTACGGAATGATTTATGTCGATAAAGACAACGAAGGGAAGGGAACGCTGGAACGGATACGTAAAGCGTCGTTTTACTGGTATCGGGATCTCATCGCCAACAATGGCGAAAATATTTGAGACTTGAGGAAGATATTACGGAGATGTCAGGCTCTGTGATCAGAGCCTGACAATAACTACATAGCGTGTTGATTATAATAGGGCACGCCGAGCGCATCCGACTTATCACTGCCAGTACCCATGTGATTTAAATCAAACGGTGGTTGTTCCTGCGATGGGGGAACAACCACGACATTGGCACAAGAAGTAACAACTGGCTGCGTGGTTTGTTCCGCAACGCCCTGCGCGGAAAAGAGAATAAGCGCAGCTGCTATTGCGGATGAAAGTGGTTTCATGATTGCCTCAGTGACGTTGTCACGTTATCAACTAGCTGTTGTAATGATTTAATGGATGTAAAAAGCGCGATTCGCCCTGCATATTGGTCATCCGGTATTTATGCGGCGGAACATCAAAGTAATTTTTGAAGGTTCGGGTCAGAGTTTGTTGCGACTCGAAGCCATATCGTTCTGCCAGATAGAGTATCGGCTCGTTACTTTCCTTCAGCTTTTGCGCGATTTCCGTCATCTTACGGCTGCGGATGTATTGGCCTAATGAATGACCGGTTTCTTTTTTAAACATCCGTTGCAGGTGCCATTTAGAGTAACCTGAACGCTCTGACACTTTCTCCAGTGACAGTGGCGATTCCAGGTTGTCCTCGATCCAGTCCAAAATGCTATGAATGGTAATAGCGTCAGTATTGCGTCTGGACATCGTCATACCTCTTTTTTGTTTACGGCAGGACTTTCTTAAGCAAATGCTCAAGTGTTGCCACTTCGTCCGCCGTCAGGTTTTTTGTTAATTCTTGGTGCAGGTCCTGGCCAACTAATTGATGGCATTGTTCACATATTGCCGCGCCGCTGGTGGTAAGTTTTACCAGTACGCCGCGCTTATCATTCGGGTTCGGCAACCTTTCAACCCAGCCTTTACAGACCAGGCGATCCAGCATACGGGTGAGTGCTCCCAGGTCGACCGACAACACTTTTTTCAGTTCAACCGGAGTAATACACGCCGCGCAGCGGATAGAGCAGAGCACCTTAAACTGTGCCGCGGTAATATCCAGCGGAGACAGATACTCGTTAAGCAGACGATCTTTCTTCTGATTAACCATATGGATTAAGCGACCCAATGGAATAATTTCATTGAACAGATCGCTGGTACTTTTCACATTAGTTGCCCTGGCAAGTAATTAGTTGCAGGGGATAATATTGCCCAGGCAAGTATAAGTCAAATAAATGAATTGACCGATGCCACGTTTTGCTAAATCGGTTCAAGTTTTGGTCAATGCGATGCAAGGTTAGCTAAAGAGTGACACTTTATCCTTGTTTACCCCTTATACTTTTCGCTGATAACCCAGATACACAGGATAACAACCACCAATGTTAGATTTGTTTAAAGCAATTGGCCTGGGGCTGGTGGTGTTACTGCCGTTAGCTAACCCATTAACAACTGTCGCGTTATTTCTTGGCCTGGCAGGCAACATGAACAGTGCCGAACGTAATCGTCAGTCGTTGATGGCCTCGGTGTACGTATTTGCCATCATGATGGTGGCGTATTACGCCGGGCAACTGGTGATGGATACATTTGGCATTTCGATTCCCGGTCTGCGAATTGCAGGCGGCTTAATCGTCGCGTTTATCGGTTTTCGGATGCTCTTTCCGCAACAGAAAGCGATTGATTCACCGGAGGCGAAAAGCAAGTCGGAAGAGCTGGAAGATGAACCCAGTGCCAATATTGCCTTTGTGCCGCTAGCAATGCCAAGTACCGCTGGTCCGGGAACCATAGCGATGATTATTAGCTCGGCGTCCACAGTGCGTCAGAGTTCAACCTTCGCTGATTGGGTACTGATGGTTGCGCCGCCGCTGATCTTTTTCCTGGTGGCGGTTATTTTGTGGGGAAGCCTACGCAGCTCCGGCGCAATTATGCGGCTGGTGGGCAAGGGTGGCATTGAAGCGATCTCCCGTCTGATGGGATTCCTGCTGGTATGTATGGGTGTGCAGTTTATTATTAACGGCATCCTGGAAATCATTAAAACGTACCATTAAAAAAGGCCCGAATGGGCCTTTCAACTATTGCGTCTGTTCTTCGAGTGTCACTGGCCAGCGGCGAAATATAATGATTGACCAAATTAACGCGGCAAAAGCAGGCACCGCGCCCACATAACCAATCATCGACATTGACCAGTGCAAACTCACCTGATTACCTACCAACGCACCCGCCCCGATTCCAATATTAAATATGCCGGAGAATAGCGCCATCGCGACGTCGGTAGCATCTGGTGCCAGCGCCAGCACTTTAACCTGCATACCAAGCCCGATGATCATCATCGCGATCCCCCAGAAAATACTCAGCACCCCGAGGTGTATTTCACTGTTCGCCGCAGGTAACAGCAATGCCAGGCACACCAGCAACAGCGCAATCGCCGTACTCACCAACGCAGACGCATACTGATTACCCAGTTTACCGAAAATCACGCTGCCAATAATGCCCGCACCACCGAGTAATAACAGTAATGCCGTGGCAAAGTTGGCGCTGAATCCCGCAATGTTTTGTACAAAAGGCTCGATATAGCTGTATGCCGTGTAATGGGCGGTGACAACCACCACAGTTAACAAATAAATGCTCATCAATGCCGGGCGGCGGAACAATAGCGGGAGGCTTTTCAATGAACCGGAATGCTCACTGGGCAGTAAGGGAAGTAACTTAATCAGGCACAAAAGGGTGATAAGCGCCCCAATACCAATCGCGAAGAAGGTCATTCGCCAACCGAAATACTGGCCCACAATGCGCCCGAGAGGTAAACCTAAGACCATCGCCAGTGCTGTACCGGTGGCAATTAAACTCAATGCCTGTGCTCGCTTCCCGGCCGGAGCCATACGGATCGCCAGAGACGCCGTAATCGACCAGAAAATTGCATGCGCAAAAGCCACACCAATGCGACTGATCACCAGAACGGTAAAGCTCCACGATAAAAACGACAGTACATGGCTGGCAATAAACACCACAAACAGGCAGATCAGTAATTTGCGCCGTTCAACCTGGCTGGTCATTAACATAAAAGGCAATGACATTAGCGCCACTACCCATGCATAAATGGTCAACATAATGCCGACCTGAGCGGTTTGCATGTGAAAACTTTGCGCAATGTCAGAGAGCAGGCCAACAGGGACAAATTCGGTGGTGTTGAAGATGAAGGCGGCGACTGCCAGCGTAACGACCCGTAGCCACGCCACTTTGCGGGAAACAGTGTTTGTTGTCATAACAGATTATCGGGTGAGTTGCGAAAAAGTGATGAAATGATCTTAAAACGGTTAATGATGTGAATACAATGCATTTGTGATCTGGATCGCGTTTTCCGTTTCTCTGACGCTGATTCTGTTCCGCGTCAGAGAGTCGGTAACATCACGGTTTAATGACGTTCAGGGAGGTCTGGCGTTTTGGAGGTTGCGGGTATAGGTGGTCTGACAGGGGAGCGAGGCCTGTTTTTCACCAGGTCTTCGTGAGTAACTTTTGGCGGTGTTTCATTTTTTACAAACAGTTCGAGGGTCCTGCGCGCCATATGTTTGATAATTTTATCATCACTTAATGATGCTGGCATCAACACGCCATTCAAATCACTTTCATTGGGATTCATAAATTGGTGATAGTGCAATAACATATTGGCGAAAAAGAAAAACAAGTCCTGAAAATGAGGAGATTCTTGTTCTGCTAAAAGGGATAAAAAGCAGATGCAGACTTCGGGTAGTACATGTTTGTTAGAACCTAATGAATCCATCAGGCTTTGCAATAAATCCTCTTTTAATTCGCTGTCCGTTATGTCGAGAATGGCGGTGATCAAGTTAGGATCTTTATTGACGAACCATCTGTGAACCTCAGAGTTATTCCATAATCGGGGGAGTATGACAAAATTACCGCGAGAGATAAAATTCAGGACCAGCAAATCAAACTGGCGTAAGTAATCTGCAGCGGTATGGTGATCCGGAGGCAGGGGTTCAATATGTGGTGTATGCGCTCTTTTGATGGGAACGCCAGGGTTGATCATTGGAAATTGTTCAATAAAATCATTCAAAAACAGAAAGAGCACACGCTCGACGCCGGTCTGAAATACGCGCCCCATAGTGACAGGCTTTGGGTTGGGAGCGCAAAAAATATTAATTTCTCCATCATGGCGAAAATTATCTAAATAAATAGGGCTTAAATTTATTACTACCTGAAATTCAATATTTTCTTTGTGTCTTCCATTCTTGACGGGATAAGTGAGTTTAAACTGAACCTTTTCATTGTATAGTGTGTCGTTACCCCGAAAAGAAGTCCTCTGAATATATGATAAGTTATCAAGGTTGTTAAATATCTTTTTTGTGGCTGAGTTGATGTTTAAAAACGTGCGCCACTCTTCATCACATATTATGGTACTGAGTGCATCAATAAAATCCTTTAAAACTTCTTTTACCTGAGGTGCAATATTACGAGCGGGAAAATTATCAGGAAGAGATATGTAATTGCTGATGCTTACTGGCGTAACCATATTTGCCCCATATAGTCATAAGTCATCGGAACATCACTATATAGGGCATTTGAGCTGCAAGAACTATCAAAAATAGCTCATTGGTAACCCTGTTTTGCCGAGTCAGGAACATCCAGTAGTTGAATAAATGCCTCAAGCGGAAGCGTTTTCGCACCACGACGCCAGACCAGCCAGGTTGTTAACCAACGCCATTGCTCAGCTAACGGCCACGCTTCAACCTGGTGATGCCCCGGCATACTTTCCAGCATAGAGCGTGGAATAAGCGCAATGCCTGCTCCTGCGACCACACAGGCCAACATCCCGTGATACGACTCCATCTCGTGAATAGTTCCCGGAGCGGCACCGTCAGCATGAAACCAGCTCTCGAAGTGGCGACGATACGAACAATTGGCGCGGAAGGCATAAATGTTACTGCCGTTAACCTGACTGGCGCGGATTACTGGCGCATGACCTTGTGGCGTGACGATCATCAGCTCCTCGCGGTATACCGGTATCCCGTCAATGGCAGTATGGTTAATGGGCCCATCAATAAATGCCGCATTCAGTTTTCCCTCCAGCACTCCTTCCAGCATAGTGCCGGAAGGGCCGGTGGAAAGTGAAAACTGAATTTTGGGATAACGATGGTTGAATTCCGCCAGCGTGGCCGGAATGCGCACTGCTGCGGTGCTTTCCAGCGAACCAAGAGAAAATAAACCTTGCGGCTCATCGCCAGCGACAACGCTCCGCGCTTCATCCACTAACGCGAGAATTTGTTGGCTATAGCGTAAAAAGTTATGCCCGGCAGGAGAGAGACGTAAACGCTGATTCTCGCGAATAAACAGATCTACCCCCAGTTCTGTTTCCAGCTGGCGTAGACGGGTAGTGAGATTCGACGGCACGCGATGCACTATTGCTGCTGCCTGGGTTATGCTGCCAGCTTCGGCAACCGCGTTGAACATCTCCAGTTGTGTCAGATCCATAATATTCTCGATTCGTGAATAAGTGGCTTAATATTATTCATTTTAAAGCAAGAGTAAATCTGCGTATCTTCATACCATGACTCATAAAGGAGATACCCCGATGACCATTACTCCGGCAACTCATGCAATTTCAATAAATCCTGCCACGGGTGAACAACTTTCTGTGCTGCCGTGGGCTGGCGCTAACGATATCGAAAACGCACTTCAGCTGGCGGCAGCAGGCTTTCGCGACTGGCGCGAGACAAATATAGATTATCGTGCTGAAAAACTGCGTGGTATCGGTAAGGCTCTGCGCGCCCGTAGCGAAGAAATGGCGCAAATGATCACCCGTGAAATGGGCAAACCAATCAATCAGGCGCGCGCTGAAGTGGCGAAATCGGCGAATTTGTGTGACTGGTATGCAGAACATGGTCCGGCAATGCTGAAGGCGGAACCTACGCTGGTGGAAAATCAGCAGGCAGTTATTGAGTATCGACCGTTGGGGACGATTCTGGCGATTATGCCGTGGAACTTTCCGTTATGGCAGGTGATGCGTGGCGCGGTTCCCATCATTCTTGCAGGTAACGGCTACTTACTTAAACATGCGCCGAATGTGATGGGCTGTGCTCAGCTCATTGCCCAGGTGTTTAAAGATGCGGGAATCCCGCAAGGCGTATATGGCTGGCTGAATGCCGACAACGACGGTGTCAGTCAAATGATTAAAGATTCGCGCATTGCTGCTGTCACGGTGACCGGAAGTGTTCGTGCGGGAGCGGCTATTGGCGCACAGGCTGGAGCGGCACTGAAAAAATGCGTACTGGAACTGGGCGGTTCGGATCCATTTATTGTGCTTAACGATGCCGATCTGGAACTGGCGGTTAAAGCGGCGGTAGCCGGACGTTATCAGAATACCGGACAGGTTTGTGCAGCGGCAAAACGCTTTATTATCGAAGAGGGAATTGCTTCTGCATTTACCGAACGTTTTGTGGCAGCTGCGGCAGCCTTGAAAATGGGCGATCCCCGTGATGAAGAGAACGCTCTCGGACCAATGGCTCGTTTTGATTTACGTGATGAGCTGCATCATCAGGTGGAGAAAACCCTGGCGCAGGGTGCGCGTTTGTTACTGGGCGGGGAAAAGATGGCTGGGGCAGGTAACTACTATCCGCCAACGGTTCTGGCGAATGTTACCCCAGAAATGACCGCGTTTCGGGAAGAAATGTTTGGCCCTGTTGCGGCAATCACCGTTGCGAAAGATGCAGAACATGCGCTGGAACTGGCTAATGATAGTGAGTTCGGCCTTTCAGCGACCATTTTTACCACCGACGAAACACAGGCCAGACAGATGGCGGCACGTCTGGAATGCGGTGGGGTGTTTATCAATGGTTATTGTGCCAGCGACGCGCGAGTGGCCTTTGGTGGCGTGAAAAAGAGTGGCTTTGGTCGTGAGCTTTCCCATTTCGGCTTACACGAATTCTGTAATATCCAGACGGTGTGGAAAGACCGGATCTGACGCGACATATTCAGCTCTGATATACTCGCAGGTCTTTTCAGACCTGCGGTCCAGGAGTAGAAAGTGGCAGTCGCCATGGATAATGCAATTTTAGAAAACATCTTGCGGCAAGTGCGGCCGCTCATTGGTCAGGGTAAAGTCGCGGATTATATTCCGGCGCTGGCTACAGTAGACGGTTCCCGATTGGGGATTGCTATCTGTACCGTTGACGGACAGCTTTTTCAGGCCGGAGACGCGCAAGAACGTTTTTCCATTCAGTCTATTTCCAAAGTGCTGAGTCTCGTTGTCGCCATGCGTCATTACTCCGAAGAGGAAATCTGGCAACGCGTCGGCAAAGATCCGTCTGGATCACCGTTCAATTCTTTAGTGCAACTGGAAATGGAACAGGGTATTCCGCGTAATCCGTTCATTAATGCCGGTGCGCTGGTGGTCTGCGATATGTTGCAAGGGCGACTAAGCGCACCACGGCAACGTATGCTGGAAGTCGTGCGCGGCTTAAGCGGTGTGTCTGATATTTCATACGATACGGTGGTAGCGCGTTCCGAATTTGAACATTCCGCGCGAAATGCGGCTATCGCCTGGCTGATGAAGTCGTTTGGCAATTTCCATCATGACGTGACAACCGTTCTGCAAAACTACTTTCATTACTGCGCTCTGAAAATGAGCTGTGTAGAGCTGGCCCGGACGTTTGTCTTTCTGGCTAATCAGGGGAAAGCTATTCATATTGATGAACCTGTGGTGACGCCAATGCAGGCGCGGCAAATTAACGCGCTGATGGCGACCAGTGGTATGTACCAGAACGCGGGGGAGTTTGCCTGGCGGGTGGGACTACCGGCGAAATCTGGCGTTGGTGGCGGTATTGTGGCGATTGTTCCGCATGAAATGGCCATCGCTGTCTGGAGTCCGGAACTGGATGATGCAGGTAACTCGCTTGCGGGTATTGCCGTCCTTGAACAATTGACGAAACAGTTAGGGCGTTCGGTTTATTAATGCAGTCTCTCGATCCACTCTTCGCGCGTTTATCCCGTTCAAAATTTCGCTCTCGCTTTCGTCTGGGCATGAAAGAGCGTCAGTATTGCCTGGAGAAAGGCGCGCCAGTCATCGAACAACATGCGGCGGATTTTGTCGCTAAACGTCTTGCTCCGGCATTACCGGCTAATGACGGTAAGCAAACCCCCATGCGCGGGCATCCGGTGTTTATCGCTCAGCACGCCACCGCGACCTGCTGTCGCGGTTGTCTGGCTAAGTGGCATAACATTCCGCAGGGTGTTTCGTTAAGCGAAGAACAACAACGTTATATCGTGGCGGTAATCTATCACTGGCTGGTTGTACAGATGAATCAGCCATGAGAATTGCGGAAAACGATAAAATAGCATTCCCAGGGTACCTTTATTTGCCGCCGCTGTTAGCGAACATGCTATCCTTTATGAGAATTTACTTATTACGTTGAGATAATTGCCACCCGCAATTGTATGGACAGATAATTAATGCATGTACACCCCATTTCAACTTTCCGTTTGTTCCAGGAAGGTCATCTGCTACGTAATAGCATCGCTATTTTTGCGCTAACCACGCTGTTCTATTTTATTGGTGCAGAGTTACGGCTGGTTCACGAACTTTCTCTTTTCTGGCCGCTGAATGGCGTAATGGCGGGGGTGTTTGCCCGCTATGTCTGGCTTAATCGACTGCATTACTATGCGATCAGTTATGTGGCGATGCTGGTTTATGATGCCATAACCACCGAATGGGGACTGGTTTCACTGGTTATCAATTTCTCCAATATGATGTTTATTGTTACCGTCGCCTTACTGGTCGTGCGGGATAAGCGTCTGGGGGAAAAATAAGTATGAGCCAGTAAGTGCCTTACGGCTATTTAATTACTGTCTGATTGCCGCATTATTATGCGCTATTGTCGGGGCGATTGGTTCGGTCAGTATTGATAGTCTGGATTTCTGGCCTTTGCTTGCGGACTGGTTCAGTGAGCAATTCTCAACGGGCGTTTTGATCGTGCCTTGTATGCTGACGTTGGCTATTCCTGGAGTGCTGCCGCGCTTTAAAGCAGAACAGATGATGCCCGCCATCGCGCTTATTGTGTCGGTTATTGCCTCGGTAGTCATTGGCGGAGCGGGGAGTCTGGCGTTCCCGCTGCCTGCATTAATCTGGTGTGCAGTGCGCTATACGCCGCAGGTAACATGTCTGTTGACCTTTGTCACCGGTGCGGTGGAAATCGTACTGGTGGCAAATTCGGTGATTGATATCTCGGTCGGTTCGCCGTTCTCCATTCCGGAAATGTTCTCCGCACGTCTCGGTATTGCCACGATGGCGATATGCCCAATTATGGTTTCTTTTAGCGTGGCAGCGATCAATTCGCTAATGAAGCAAGTTGCGCTGCGAGCCGACTTTGATTTTCTGACTCAGGTTTACTCACGGTCCGGTCTTTATGAGGCGCTGAAAAGTCCATCGCTGAAACAGACACAACATCTGACGGTCATGCTGCTTGATATTGACTATTTCAAAAGCATTAACGATAACTATGGACATGAATGTGGCGATAAAGTGTTAAGCGTGTTTGCCCTGCATATTCAGAAGATTGTCGGTGATAAGGGGCTGGTGGCGCGCATGGGCGGCGAAGAATTTGCTGTTGCAGTGCCGTCGGTGAATCCTGTCGATGGTCTGCTAATGGCGGAAAAAATCCGTAAAGGCGTTGAACTGCAACCATTCACCTGGCAACAAAAAACGCTTTATCTCACGGTAAGTATTGGCGTCGGTAGTGGTCGCGCATCGTACCGAACGCTGACCGATGATTTTAATAAATTGATGGTCGAAGCCGATACGTGTCTGTATCGCTCGAAGAAAGATGGGCGCAACCGTACCAGCACTATGCGTTACGGTGAGGAAGTTGTCTGACATCTTTATTCATTCCGCGCGATTTGAATGCAACGTGTTCTACCACTTTATGATCCAGGAAAAGGCGTATTTCCTCGATTAAACCATGATCCGCGCCACACTTTTCTCATAAAACTGCTCATTAATCATCAGGAGTTGATCAAAACAGGGGTTCGGCGTATTAAAGTTTGCTAACCTGTCGTACCAATTCAAACAGGTTGTATGACTAATCAGAAGGGAACCCATTGTGAAAACACTAAATCGTCGCGATTTTCCCGGTGCACAGTATCCAGAACGTATCATTCAGTTTGGTGAAGGTAACTTCCTGCGCGCCTTTGTTGACTGGCAAATCGATCTCCTGAATGAGCACACCGATCTGAATTCTGGCGTGGTCGTTGTTCGTCCGATTGAAACTTCATTCCCGCCGTCACTGAGCACGCAGGATGGTCTGTACACCACCATTATCCGTGGCCTGAATGAGAAGGGGGAAGCGGTCAGCGACGCGCGTCTGATTCGCTCTGTTAATCGTGAAATCAGCGTCTACAGTGAATACGATGAATTCCTGAAACTGGCGCACAATCCGGAAATGCGCTTTGTTTTCTCTAACACCACCGAAGCGGGTATCAGCTACCATGCGGGCGATAAATTCGATGACGCGCCAGCGGTAAGCTATCCCGCAAAACTGACCCGTCTGCTGTTCGAACGTTTTAGCCATTTCAACGGTGCGCTGGATAAAGGTTGGATCATCATCCCGTGTGAGTTGATCGACTACAATGGCGACGCGTTGCGTGAACTGGTGCTGCGCTATGCTCAAGAGTGGGCACTGCCAGAAGCATTTATTCAATGGTTGGATCAGGCTAACAGCTTCTGTTCTACGCTGGTGGACCGTATCGTTACCGGTTATCCGCGCGATGAAGTGGCTAAACTGGAAGAAGAACTGGGTTATCACGATGGTTTCCTCGACACCGCTGAACACTTTTACCTGTTTGTGATTCAGGGGCCGAAATCCTTAGCGACTGAACTGCGTCTGGACAAATATCCGCTCAACGTGCTGATTGTTGACGATATTAAACCGTACAAAGAACGCAAAGTGGCAATCCTCAACGGTGCGCACACCGCGCTGGTGCCGGTGGCGTTCCAGGCAGGGCTGGATACCGTAGGTGAAGCGATGAACGATGCTGAAATTTGCGCATTCGTTGAAAAAGCTATCTACGAAGAAATTATTCCGGTACTGGATTTGCCTCGTGATGAACTGGAATCTTTCGCCAGTGCAGTCACCGGGCGTTTCCGTAACCCGTACATTAAGCATCAGCTGCTGTCTATCGCGCTCAACGGTATGACCAAGTTCCGCACTCGCATCCTGCCGCAGCTGCTGGCAGGGCAGAAGGCAAAAGGCACACTTCCGGCGCGCCTTACTTTCGCATTAGCGGCATTGATTGCCTTCTATCGTGGTGAGCGTAACGGAGAAACATATCCGGTACAGGACGATGCACACTGGCTGGAACGTTATCAGCAACTCTGGAGCCAGCATCGTGACCGTGTTATCGGTACCCAGGAACTGGTAGCGATTGTGTTGGCAGAAAAAGACCACTGGGAGCAGGACCTGACGCAAGTGCCTGGTCTGGTCGAGCAGGTTGCTAATGACCTGGATGCGATTCTTGAAAAAGGGATGCGCGAAGCTGTACGTCTGTTGTGCTAATAACACCGTTACTTCTGAACCCGGTTTCGACCGGGTTTCTTATTTCACTATATTAGTTACAACATCCTATGTGCCTTTATCATTAACAGATGCCACATGCAGCGCCTGTTAATGTTGTTAAGCTTGTAGGTAATTTGTAAGTAGCGTCTTGAGAATGTGATCGTAATCACGTTTAATAGGGCGACTTTTTCACGCCTGAAGATAACCATGATTGTTCGTCCACAACAACACTGGCTGCGCCGTATTTTTGTCTGGCACGGCTCAGTATTATCCAAGATATCATCGCGCTTACTACTCAATTTTCTCTTTTCTATCGCTGTTATTTTCATGCTGCCCTGG
The DNA here is from genome assembly GCF_004352695.1 of Escherichia sp. KCJ4928. Lineage (NCBI taxonomy): Bacteria > Pseudomonadati > Pseudomonadota > Gammaproteobacteria > Enterobacterales > Enterobacteriaceae > Escherichia > Escherichia sp. KCJ4928. The sequence continues at coordinate 16,668 of NZ_SJWV01000035.1, read as the reverse complement.
TACACGCATCTGGGCATCAAATTCACCCTCGCACCGTTCAGCATTCTCGGTGTCGCCATCGCCATTTTTCTTGGTTTTCGTAATAATGCCGGGTACGCCCGTTACGTTGAAGCGCGAAAACTTTGGGGGCAGTTGATGATTGCCTCACGGTCGTTACTGCGCGAGGTAAAAACGACATTGCCGGATTCGGCAAGTGTAAGGGAGTTTGCCCGGTTGCAAATCGCCTTCGCCCACTGTTTACGCATGACATTACGCAAACAGCCACAGGCGGAAGTGCTGGCTCATTATCTCAAGACTGAAGATCTTCAGCCTGTACTGGCTTCGAACTCTCCAGCTAACCGTATCTTGTTAATAATGGGGGAGTGGTTGGCGGTTCAGCGCCGCAATGGGCAGCTTTCAGATATCCTGTTTATTAGCCTCAACGATCGGCTTAATGATATTTCAGCGGTCCTGGCAGGATGCGAGCGCATTGCCTATACGCCAATTCCCTTTGCCTACACCCTGATTTTGCATCGTACCGTTTATCTGTTTTGTATCATGCTGCCGTTCGCGCTGGTCGTGGACCTGCATTACATGACGCCTTTTATCTCTGTGCTGATTTCCTACACTTTTATTTCGCTGGATTGTCTGGCGGAAGAACTGGAAGATCCGTTCGGTACTGAAAACAATGATTTACCGCTGGATGCCATCTGCAACGCTATTGAAATTGACCTGTTACAGATGAACGATGAAGCCGAAATTCCAGCAAAAATTCTTCCCGATCGTCATTACCAGCTGACGTGATATTTACTCCGTACGGCGGGCAACAATAAAAAGACGCGGAAATGCCAGCAGTATCTGTCCGTTCTCTTGCAGTGGATACTGCTCTTCCAGCATCTGATGGTAGCGCTTAAGAAAAAGCTGCTGTTCGCTCTCGGTCAGATCCTGTAACCACGGACGTAATCCAGTGGCGGTCACCCAATCGATAATCGCCTGGTGTGACGGCATCTGGTGATAGTAGGTGGTTCGCCAGATATCGACCTCACATCCGGCTTCGCTCAAAATATCGTAGTAAGCATGAACGCCAGCCAACGGCTCACGCCCGCGATCCGGGTAGTTTTGTTCCCAGGCAACTTCGCGCATGAGCACATGGGTCGGCTCCAGCCAGTTATCTGGCATCTGTACTGCCAGCACGCCCTGCGGATTAAGTAAAGAAACCAGATGAGGAAACAATTCGTAGTGGTCGGGCAGCCATTGCAGTGAGGCATTAGCAAAAATCAGATCGAGTGCCTGTACCGGTTGCCAGTTGCGGATGTCTGCTTCCACGAACTGGCAGTCTGGCAAAGCACTGCGCGCTTCAGCAATCATCGCCGGAGACGAGTCGATGCCTGTTATCCTGGCAGCAGGCCAACGTTGGTTTAGAAGGGCGGTGCTGTTACCTGGGCCACAGCCAAGATCGGCAACGTATTCGATATTCTCCAGCGGTACTCTGGCAAGCAGCTCCACCGCCGGACGCGATCGTTCAGCGGCAAAGTGCAGATATAAAGAGGGGTTCCAGTCAGACATTTATTTACTCCCGTCAGCGCGTTACCCCAATTGTAGATAAAACTGATGAATTCGCCTCACGGCATCAACCCATTGAACAGACGTTTTTTACGCGGCCCGGTCATTAAAGATTCCAGTTTCGCGACACAGGTTTTGTAGTGGGGCGTGGTTTTATGGAATGCCACTGCGTCTTCATCTTTATAGGCTTCGTAGATATAAAAGCGCGAATTCACTTCTGGGTCCTGTAAGACATCGAAGCGCAAATTGCCTTCTTCCTGTACAGAGCCCAGGTGGTTCTGGCGAAAAACTTCGATAAACTCGTCAATCTTGTCTTCATGAACGTTAATTTCAACCAGTGTGACGTGCATAATTCTTCTCCTTAAATCCGCAGTTACTGTTTTTCACTCAGATAGAGTTCATATGCCCGATCAGCCGTTTCGTTATGGTGAACCACCGCCTGTACGGCTTTCATCATCGCCACCGGATGGTCAGACTGGAAAATATTACGCCCCATATCCACACCAGAAGCGCCCTGATCGATAGCCTGCCAGCACATTTCCAGCGCCTCGCGCTCCGGTAATTTTTTACCGCCAGCAATAACAATGGGTACCGGACATCCGGCAACAATCCGTTCAAAACCTTTTTCGACATAATAGGTTTTGATAATTTGCGCCCCCATTTCAGCGGCGATTCGAGTCGCGAGCGAGAAATAACGCTGATCGCGCACCATATCTTTGCCCACGCCAGTCACGGCCATGGTCGGCATTCCCACTTTCATTCCGGCATCAACCAGCTGAATAATATTTTTGATCGACTGATGTTCATATTCGCTGCCGATATAAACCTGCGCCGCCACCGCGCAACTGTTCAGGCGCACGGCATCATCCATCGATAACGCCACGGCTTCATTACTTAATTCCGCCAGAATAGAGTTCGCACCTGACGCCCGCAGTACCACCGGCTTATTGGTCGCTGGGGGAACTACGCTGCGCAAAATGCCGCGCGTACACATTAATACATCGGCATGTTCAAACAGCGGGGCGATATTTATATCAATGCGTTCAAGTCCGGTAGTCGGCCCCTGAAAATAACCATGGTCAAAGGCCAGCATCACGGTTTTACCCGTTTTCGGATTAAATATCCGCGATAAGCGTGACTGCATTCCCCAATCCAGCGCACCGCAACCTTTCAGGATAAAAGGGATATTTTGTTGCGGTTGATCGGTACGAAAATCTTTACCATCTTTAATATCGTCTAAATCTGCCATAACTTACTCCGGTTAAGTAATGCACATCAGAAATCGTATTTGCCGATATTCTCTTTGTTGAATATCACGCGCTCCGGTAACAGTACGATGCCATTACCATCCGCTTCGTAGTCATAGCCCTGAACGCTGTTTGGCGAGACTTCCACCTGACCTACGCCCTGGATATCCAGCTTGTCGCCCGTTTTCATTGATCCTTTTTTCAATAATGCATCCGCGACATACACTGAAATTTTGCCTTGCTGAACCACATCCCACAGGCCAAATTCTTTCACCGTGCCGCGTTCCACATATGGACGCATCACGTTTGGCGTACTGAATCCGACAATCGCAACTTTGTCATTTTTCAGGTTTTCTGCGGCTTGTGCGGCAGCGGGCAGGGCGTTGGCGTCGGGGGCGATAATGGCGTCGAGATCGCTATACGCTTTTAATATTCCTTCTGCGGTTTGTAATGATTTAGTGGCATCGTTATAGCCAAACTGCGTAGTGACAATTTCCCAGCCAGGATGCTCTTTGGCGATTTTCGCTTTCGCTTCTTTCACCCACTGGTTTTGGTCCGTAACGGTGGGGCTTGAGTAGAAAAACGCGACTTTGGCTTTGTCTTTATTCACCTGACGCGCCGCCATATCCACCAACATACCTCCCAACTGGGCGGGCGTTCCCTGATTAATGTAGTAAGAGCGGCACTCCGGTTTAGTATCAGAGTCCCAGGTCAGCACTCTCACACCACGTTGCATGGCGCGTTTCAGTGCCGGACACAAGCCATCAGGCGAAACCGCAGAAACGATAATGGCGTTATAACCTTGATTGACGAAGTTATTAATCAACTGTACCTGACCAGAAACACTGGGTTCTGTCGGCCCGTCGTAGGTCACATCAACGCTCAGCTCTTTACCCGCTTGTTGTGCGCCGTTGCCACCGCTGGTAAAAAATCCCACGCCAACCAGTTTGGGAATAAATGCAATACGCTCTGCGGCCTGCACATTCATAGAGATTGCGGCAATGCCAAGAGCGCTAAGTAAGGCGATTTTCTTAAAGCGATGAAGTGTCATGAAGATATCCTTTATGGCAATGGGTTATTGGCCCGACGCGCCAGCCACTCTTTAATTTGCTGGCGATGCAGGCTAACGGAACGACCTACGACAACGACGATAAGTAGCGCACCGGAAAGGGCGCTGGACACCTGATTTGGCACTCCTGCCATTTGCAAACCTTGTTGCAAATATCCCACTAATAAAACCGCAATGGCGGTGCCGATAATGGAACCGGAACCACCATAAATATTGGCACCGCCAAGCACCACGGCGGTGATGGCGGGCATCAGAAACGACGCACCGAGATCGGAACGTGCTGAACCAAAATACGACACCAGCAGCACAGCGGCGACCGCAGACGCCAGCCCCGTCATGGCATAGAGCGCACATAAGGTGCGGTTAACTGGAATCGCGCTATAAAGCGCCACGCGCGGGCTTTGCCCAATCAAAAACACATTACGTCCGGCATGGGTTTTATGCAGCCAGAGCCAGAAAACGAGGAGACATATCAGGAAGATAATCAGCGGAACGGGGAGTCCCAGCACATCCAGGTTAGCGAAATCTGTAAACGCCATCGGGAATCCACCAATACCTTCGTACCCCGTCGCTCCGGCCATACCGGAAAGCAGCAGAGCGCTTCCGGCAAACAGATACAGCGTGCCAAGCGTAATCACCAGCGGGTTAACTTTGGTATAGATAATTAATCCGGCGTTGATCAGCCCGCACAATGCGCCGAGCAGTAAGGTCAGGAGTATCGCCAGCGGCATCGGCACACCACTTTGAAACAGTACGCCCAATGCAATGGCGCAGAGGCCGATGGTCGAACCAAACGAAATATCGATCCCGCCACTGACAATCACCATCGTCAGCGGTAGGGCGACAATGCCAATGCAGATAAAGTCACTGGTGCTGAACAGCAACATATTGAGATCTAACATCCGCGGGTTAATTGCACCAAATGCGACAATCTCAATAACGAGCAGTGCGGCAAGAGCCAGTTCCCAACCGTAGCGAATACGCATTATGCGGCCTCCCGATTTTTACCTGACGAAGCGGGTTTAACGGATGGCGGTGGCGTCATAAAGCGGGCATATTTTTGCCGCCGTAGATTACGTTCCAGCGCACAACGCAGGCGTCCATCAAACACCAGCACCGCCAGCAGCACGAGGCCCGCGATAAAATCGTTCCACCATGCCGGAATGCGCAACAGCACCAGTACGCTATCGATCTGCGTCAGGAACCATGCGCCGAGTACCGCACCAATGATCGCACCGGAACCGCCGAGCAAACTAATGCCGCCCAGCACGCAGGCTGCAATTGCTTTCATCTCCAGCCCGGTACCGGTCTGGTTGGGGATAAAACCAATCTGCGAAGCAAACACAATTCCCGCCAGTGCCGCCATGCAGCCGTTCAACGAAAATGCCACAATGCGAATGGCTTCCGTACGAACACCCAGTTGACGAGCGCCCTGTAAATTATCGCCCGTGGCATAAAAACTGCGTCCAAACGCCGTCTTTGCCAGCAGCCAGGCCATAAATGCCACCAGAATTATCGTCAACCAACCAATCGCGGAAACGCCAAACAGCAGCGGTGCGGAGAGCTGTTTCAGTTCGGCGGGTAACCCTTCAATCCATTTGCCGCCAGTCCACAGCAACATGATGCCTCTGTACAACCCTAACGTGCCAAGGGTGGCAACAATGGCAGGGATCTTTAGCCACGCGACCAGGACACCGTTGAAAAATCCCGCGAGCAAACCAAGCAGTAAAGTCGCGACACAGGCAACAGGTAGTGAATATCCTGCGTTCAGTAACATCCCCAACAGCACCGCGCACATTCCGGTAATCGAACCCACTGAAACATCAATATTGCGCGTAAGCATTACCAGCGTCGCGCCCATTGCCAGCAGGATCAGGATTTGCGCGCTGCTATAAACCATGGTCAGTGTTTGCACACTTAAATACTGGCGGTCGAGAAAACCGGGGAATACAAACAGCAGCACCACCGCCAGCAATGCCGTGATTTCACGGTTGTTCTGAATAAACTTCAGCATGATGCCTCCTGACGCTGACTATCGCCGAAGGCAACGCGCATAATAGTCTCGACATTAATATCGCGCCCGGTCAGTGCAGAGTGGGTAATTTCGCCCTGATGCATCACATACACACGATCTGCCATCAGTTCGATCTCTTCCATATCAGAGGAGATAAGCAGCACAGCCACATTCTGTGCGGCGATGCTGCGCAACAGCTGGTAGATATCATTACGGGCCGAGACATCCACGCCGCGCGTCGGCTCATCGACAATCAATGCTTGCGGCGAAGCTTCCAGGCATTTGGCAATGAGGATTTTTTGCTGGTTGCCACCGGATAATGTCCGTGCAGCTTGTTCCGGTTGGTTAAATTTAATATTCAGCGCCCGACGATAACGTTCCAGGGTGGCATTATCTTTCGCGGTTTTCGCCCAGAATCCACGAAGGTTATGAGTAAGGGCGCAGACGTTCCAGGCCAGCGAAGCATCGAGATTCAGTCCGGATGACTGGCGATCTTCCGGCAGATAAACCAGACCGCGCAGTAAACGTTCTCCAGTGGTTAATTTATTGATCTCTTTACCATTCAGCATAATGCGTCCGCCACGCAAAGTACGCAGACCATAGAGCGTCTCGGCCAGTTCTGTGCGTCCGGCTCCCACCAGCCCAGCCAGGCCCAGAATTTCTCCGGCATTGAGCGTCAGGCTGACATTCCTGAAACCTTCGCCAGTCAGATTTTCCAGTGTCAGCACCGGCGTTCCGGCGGCATGTTGTGGGCGGTTACCAGGTAACTCCAGCCATAATCCTCTGGACTGACAACGAAATTCAGTAGATTGACGCTGGGTGTTTTGCTGGCACTAAGCGGTTCAGCGTCTGGTGCAAGTCTGGAAGTTGATAATGATCAGATTACCAATATTGATACTGATGTTGCTTATGATGCCTACCTGGTTGGCTGGTATGGCACTGGAGTGCTTAATATTTTGGCTGGCGGTAATGCCTCCTTAACCACTATTACTACCAGCGTCATTGGCGCTAATGAGGACTCAGAGGGCACCGTTAATGTTTTGGGTGGCACCTGGCGATTGTATGATAGCGGAAATAATGCAAGGCCTTTAAATGTGGGTCAATCCGGAACGGGGACGCTGAATATTAAACAGAAAGGTCACGTTGATGGAGGCTATTTAAGACTAGGTTCCTCGACAGGAGGCGTCGGGACGGTCAATGTTGAGGGAGAGGACTCTGTTCTGACGACCGAATTATTCGAAATAGGGAGTTACGGTACGGGCTCATTAAATATTACGGATAAGGGTTACGTCACGAGTTCAATAGTCGCCATTTTAGGCTATCAGGCGGGCAGTAATGGCCAGGTTGTCGTTGAAAAGGGCGGTGAGTGGCTAATAAAAAATAACGATTCCTCAATTGAATTTCAAATTGGTAATCAAGGAACGGGGGAAGCGACTATTCGCGAGGGTGGACTGATTACGGCTGAAAACGTAATCTCGGTGAAGTACGTACCGGGGTTGAGGCGAAAGTAAATAACAACCTTAGCCTGTGGGGGAATGTCGGTGTGCAACTAGGTGATAAAGGCTATAGCGATACTCAGGGCATGCTGGGAGTGAAATATAGCTGGTAAACCGTATAAGCCGCATGTCGAGATGGCATGCGGCTTAATATTGCCGACTTCAAAGGCTTTAAAGCCTCCCTTTTATCCGCGATCGCGGATATCGCAGCGTTTATCCCGTACAGCGGATAAGATGTGTTTCCAGATTGACTTTATCCTCACTAAAGGATAAAACTGATAATATCCCCTTAAGCGGATAAATTTGCTGTGGACGTATGACATGATGAGCTTTCAGAAGATCTATAGCCCAACGCAATTAGCGAATGCAATGAAACTGGTTCGCCAGCAAAATGGCTGGACGCAGAGCGAGCTGGCGAAAAAAATTGGCATTAAGCAGGCGACAATTTCCAATTTCGAAAACAACCCTGACAATACCACGCTCACGACATTTTTTAAGATTTTACAGTCGCTTGAACTCTCAATGACACTATGCGACACGAAAAATGCCTCGCCAGAATCAACAGAACAGCAAGATCTGGAGTGGTAATGCCTAAACTTGTCACTTGGATGAACAACCAGCGGGTAGGCGAGTTAACGAAGTTAGCCAACGGCGCGCACACCTTTAAGTATGCACCGGAGTGGTTAGCCAGCCGTTATGCCAGACCGTTGTCACTTTCGCTGCCATTGCAGAGGGGGAATATCACCTCAGATGCCGTATTTAACTTCTTCGATAACCTGTTACCCGATAGCCCGATTGTACGTGACCGGATCGTTAAACGTTATCATGCTAAATCCAGACAACCGTTTGATTTATTGTCAGAAATAGGGCGAGACAGCGTTGGTGCCGTAACGTTATTACCCGAAAATGAAACCATAACGCGCCCGATAATGGCATGGGAAAAGCTTACTGAAGCCAGGCTTGAAGAAGTATTAACGGCTTATAAAGCAGATATCCCTCTGGGCATGATTAGAGAAGAAAATGACTTTCGCATCTCGGTTGCTGGCGCGCAGGAGAAGACAGCGCTGCTTAGAATAGGCAATGACTGGTGCATTCCGAAAGGAATAACGCCGACGACGCACATGATTAAATTACCGATTGGCGAAATCAGGCAGCCCAATGCGACGCTCGATCTCAGCCAAAGCGTTGATAATGAGTATTACTGTCTGCTGCTGGCGAAAGAACTTGGGTTGAATGTTCCGGACGCAGAAATCATTAAAGCGGGAAGGGTGCGCGCGTTAGCGGTCGAACGTTTTGACAGGCGTTGGAATACTGAGCGAACGGTTTTACTTCGCTTGCCACAGGAGGATATGTGTCAGACATTCGGTTTACCTTCATCTGTGAAATATGAATCAGATGGAGGCCCAGGCATCGCGCGGATCATGGCGTTTTTGATGGGGTCCAGCGAGGCGCTTCGCGATCGTTATGATTTTATGAAATTCCAGGTCTTCCAGTGGTTGATTGGCGCAACGGATGGTCATGCAAAAAACTTCTCCGTATTTATTCAGGCTGGCGGCAGTTATCGACTCACGCCATTTTACGACATCATTTCAGCATTTCCGGTCCTTGGCGGTACGGGAATACACATCAGCGATCTCAAACTGGCAATGGGGCTTAACGCATCCAAAGGCAAAAAAACGGCAATCGATAAAATTTATCCGCGACATTTTTTGGCGACAGCAAAGGTGCTGAGATTCCCGGAAGTGCAGATGCATGAAATCCTAAGTGACTTTGCCAGAATGATTCCGGCAGCACTGGATAACGTGAAGACTTCATTACCGACAGATTTTCCGGAGAACGTGGTGACGGCAGTTGAAACCAATGTGTTGAGGTTGCATGGACGGTTAAGCCGAGAATACGGTAGTAAGTGAGATATGGGGTTTGGTCGTTGTTAATGAGCACGACAATCATGACCGCCAACGACTGGATTCTTCCTTGGTTTATACTGGTGCGCATAATGTATATTATGTTAAATCATGTCTGAGTGATGCGAAGTGCTTTTCTGGTAGTCGTTATTCGTTCAGGGTTCAAGAACTTAAGCCTCTCCTCTTTCATAATTGGCCTGTGCATGGAGAAATAGCCTGGTTATTCCCTGCCCCATGCTAAGAGCGCAGTGTCTGTCGCATAGACACTGCATACGAAAACACCAGAGGGTGCTGTTACTTATTTAAGGACGGATCAAGCGGGAATGAGTCCACTCCGGTATCAGAAATGGCTACGTCTCAATGAAGTCAGGCGACCGATGCTGAACATTACGATGTCACCACAGCAGCCTATGCTGTCGGTTACGAAAGCTATCCCATTTCAGTCGGGAATATTCGCGGATGTTTGGAGAGTCACCCAAGAGAGATATTACCAGGTTAAGAAAGTCTGTCGGTCAGCTTTAATAAACCCTGCACTTATCTGTTTAGAGCAATTCGGTGTTAGTTTCAGCAAGCAAACATTAACCATAGCTAATGATTTATAGCCATATTAACCATTGGTAGCCCTTGACCTTTCCTGACACTTCCCTTGTTCGCAATAATATTCTGTTTAGTCACGGTTTATAAATAACATGCATAATGAAATCGTCATGCTATTTAGCGACATAAAATGTTTTTGCAAATACTCTCTTCAACAAGTGCAGCAATAAACTTGTTGTGATTAGGTGTCCTTGTGATTTAAAGATATTATCGTTCTTCGTGAAATGTAATAACCCTGGAAACTATATTCTCAGGGCAACAACCAATCAAGAATGATTCTTGTTTTTAAGCAATAACAGAATGACTTAATTGTTAACCCTCTTTATTCAGCTACTTAAATATAAATTATGGAGAATTATGAAACTCAAACATGTTGGTATGATTGTCGTTTCTGTGTTGGCGATGTCGTCTGCTGCGGTAAGCGCAGCCGAGGGTGATGAATCAGTAACGACCACTGTTAATGGCGGTGTTATTCATTTTAAAGGTGAAGTGGTAAATGCCGCTTGTGCAATTGATTCAGAATCAATGAACCAAACGGTTGAGCTGGGTCAGGTTCGTTCTTCTCGCCTGGCTAAAGCGGGTGACCTCAGCTCCGCCGTTGGCTTCAATATCAAGCTGAATGATTGTGATACCAATGTTTCCAGTAATGCAGCTGTTGCATTCCTGGGTACTACTGTCACCAGTAATGACGATACGTTAGCGCTGCAGAGTTCAGCGGCAGGCTCTGCCCAAAATGTCGGTATTCAAATTTTGGACCGTACGGGTGAGGTATTAATACTTGATGGGGCCACTTTTAGTGCTAAAACCGACTTGATTGATGGCACGAATATACTGCCATTCCAGGCTCGTTATATTGCTCTCGGGCAGTCCGTAGCTGGTACTGCAAACGCTGATGCGACCTTCAAAGTTCAATATTTATAATTCAATCTTAAGGTGGCTATACGTCATCTGAAATTGAAACAGGGTGTGTGTGGCATGGCTACGCACACCCGAGCAATTTACCAATATTCATCTCATTTTTAATGAGAAATGGTTTGTATTTGGAGCGCTATGAAAAATCACATAATATCTAAACTATCAATAAACAACAGTAGTTAAACTTACTGTTATTTAAAATATTTACTTTGTAGCAAGGTTTTCCTATTAAAAGAGAACCAACATTTATTACAAACGCATTAAGTCTGGAAACCCGGCGACTCGCCAATGTATTAGCAACATTAATCGATTGTCTGATGTAACGGTTTTCCCGCTTATCCTCTTAACACATGGAGAATGCATCAGATGCAAACTACGCGTACCCCCTACTCAATTTCCTTTATGGCGACAGTGTTACTTTTATTGCTCTTTGCTTGCCATAGCACCGTTGCCAACGCAGCTGTCGCACTGGGTGCGACGCGGGTAATTTATCCGGCAAACCAGAAACAGGTTTTATTGCCTGTCACGAATAATGATCCTGCCAGTGTCTATCTCATTCAGTCATGGATAGAAAATGCAGGTGACCAAAAAGACACCCAGTTTGTCATTACCCCACCGCTTTTTTCCATGCAAGGTAAAAAAGAGAATACGCTGCGGATAATCAACGCTACTAATCATCAGTTACCAGGCGACCGTGAAAGCCTGTTCTGGGTGAATGTTAAAGCTATTCCTGCTATGGAAAAAGACCAGAAGAATGAGAATACATTACAGCTGGCAATTATTAGCCGCATAAAAATGTTTTATCGCCCCACGAACCTGGCAATGGCACCTGAAGAAGCGCCTGCAATGCTTCGGTTTCGTCGCAGCGGTAGCAAACTCACGCTTATTAATCCAACGCCCTATTTCATTACCGTAACAAATATGAAAGCAGGAAATAGCAATCTCCCAAACACCATGGTGCCGCCAAAAGGTGAAGTATCGGTGGATATCACGCATGCTGCAACCGGGGATATCAGTTTTCAGACGATCAATGATTACGGTGCATTAACTCCGCGTATTAAGGCAACCATGCAGTAAGCCAGTGACCTAATTAATAATAAACTCAATCGGAATTAATAATGACAGCCTTTCGTGCCGCATTTAAGGCATATCGTATGCATCAGGTGTTAATAATGCCTCGCTTTGCACGGCTTACCATTGCCCTTGGCTTAGCAACTGCGGTATTTCCCGTTGACGCAGAGTATTATTTTAATCCACGGTTTTTAAGCAATGATCTTGCTGAATCTGTCGATTTATCCGCCTTTACTAAGGGACGCGAGGCACCACCTGGTACATATCGGGTCGACATTTATTTGAACGACGAATTTATGACTAGTCGGGATATTACTTTTATTGCAGATGATAATAACGCAGAACTCATCCCATGCCTGAGTACAGATCTTCTTGTCAGTCTTGGTATAAAAAAAATAGCGTTATTAGACAATAAAGAACATTCGGCAGAAAAACATGTGCCGGACAACAGCGCATGCACACCACTTCAGGATCGTTTGGCCGACGCATCAACTGAGTTTGATGTTGGTCAGCAACATTTGTCACTCTCCGTTCCGCAAATTTATGTTGGCAGAATGGCTCGCGGCTATGTTTCTCCTGATCTGTGGGAAGAAGGAATAAATGCTGGGCTTCTAAACTATAGTTTTAATGGTAATTCTATTAATAATCGTAGTAACCATAATGCAGGAAAATCCAACTATGCATATTTGAATTTACAGAGTGGCATCAACATTGGTAGTTGGCGACTGCGCGATAACTCAACGTGGAGTTATAACAGTGGGAGTAGCAATTCATCTGACAGCAATAAATGGCAGCATATCAATACGTCGGCTGAACGTGACATTATTCCCTTACGCTCACGGTTAACGGTAGGTGATAGTTATACCGATGGCGATATTTTTGATAGTGTGAACTTTCGTGGCCTCAAAATAAATTCAACAGAAGCGATGTTGCCCGATAGCCAACATGGTTTCGCTCCGGTGATTCATGGTATTGCCCGTGGCACCGCACAAGTGAGTGTAAAACAGAACGGATACGATGTTTATCAGACTACTGTTCCACCCGGCCCTTTTACTATTGATGATATCAACTCTGCGGCCAATGGTGGTGATCTGCAAGTAACCATAAAAGAGGCAGACGGCAGTATTCAGACATTATATGTTCCTTATTCGTCTGTTCCGGTTCTCCAACGTGCTGGATATACGCGTTATGCGCTTGCCATGGGGGAATATCGTAGTGGAAATAACCTGCAAAGCTCTCCCAAGTTCATACAAGGTAGCTTGATGCATGGTCTGGAAGGAAACTGGACACCTTATGGCGGAATGCAAATTGCAGAAGATTATCAGGCCTTCAACCTTGGTATTGGGAAAGATTTAGGACTTTTTGGTGCCTTTTCTTTCGATATCACGCAGGCCAATACTACACTTGCAGATGGCACCCGTCACAGTGGGCAATCGGTTAAATCCGTCTACAGCAAATCCTTCTACCAGACAGGAACCAATATCCAGGTCGCAGGATATCGCTATTCTACGCAAGGTTTTTATAACTTATCCGACAGTGCCTACAGTCGAATGAGTGGTTACACCGTCAAGCCTCCTACCGGAGACACCAATGAGCAGACACAATTTATTGATTATTTTAATCTGTTCTACAGTAAGCGTGGTCAGGAACAAATAAGCATCTCTCAGCAGCTTGGAAATTACGGTACGACATTTTTCAGTGCCAGTCGCCAAAGTTACTGGAACACGTCACGCAGCGACCAGCAAATATCATTTGGATTAAATGTGCCGTTTGGTGATATTACGACTTCGCTGAATTACAGCTATTCCAATAATATATGGCAAAACGATCGGGATCATTTACTCGCTTTTACGCTTAATGTTCCCTTCAGTCATTGGATGCGTACAGACAGTCAGTCGGCATTTCGTAATTCAAACGCCAGTTACAGTATGTCAAACGATTTGAAAGGCGGCATGACCAATCTATCGGGGGTTTATGGCACTCTGCTGCCGGATAATAACCTGAATTATAGCGTTCAGGTCGGTAACACCCACGGAGGTAATACATCGTCTGGCACCAGTGGTTACAGTTCTCTTAATTATCGTGGAGCTTATGGTAATACTAATGTCGGTTACAGTCGGAGTGGTGACAGCAGCCAGATTTATTACGGAATGAGTGGTGGGATTATTGCTCATGCTGATGGCATCACCTTTGGACAGCCGCTGGGCGATACAATGGTTCTGGTTAAGGCTCCTGGTGCTGATAATGTCAAAATAGAGAACCAGACCGGAATTCATACCGACTGGCGTGGCTATGCCATATTACCATTTGCGACAGAATATAGAGAAAACCGTGTTGCTCTTAACGCGAATTCCCTTGCAGATAATGTTGAACTGGATGAAACCGTGATCACTGTCATCCCAACTCACGGTGCTATTGCCAGAGCAACATTTAATGCACAAATCGGCGGGAAAGTATTAATGACGTTGAAGTACGGTAATAAGAGTGTTCCATTCGGTGCAATTGTCACACACGGAGAGAATAAAAATGGCAGCATTGTCGCAGAAAACGGTCAGGTTTATCTGACTGGACTTCCACAGTCAGGGAAATTACAGGTTTCATGGGGCAAAGATAAAAACTCAAACTGTATTGTCGAGTACAAGCTTCCTGAAGTTTCTCCTGGTACCTTACTGAACCAGCAGACAGCAATCTGTCGCTAAGGAACAATAGATTATGAAATACAATAACATTATTTTCCTCGGTTTATGTCTGGGGTTAACCACCTATTCTGCTTTATCCGCAGATAGCGTTATTAAAATTAGCGGGCGCGTCCTCGATTATGGCTGCACAGTCTCATCGGATTCGCTTAATTTTACCGTAGATCTCCAAAAAAACAGTGCCAGACAATTTCCAACGACCGGTAGCACAAGTCCAGCCGTCCCTTTTCAGATTACGTTAAGTGAATGCAGCAAAGGGACAACGGGGGTTCGGGTTGCATTTAACGGTATTGAGGATGCAGAAAATAATACTTTGTTGAAACTGGATGAAGGAAGCAATACGGCCTCCGGTTTGGGTATAGAAATATTGGACGCAAATATGCGTCCGGTGAAACTGAATGACCTTCATGCCGGGATGCAGTGGATCCCACTGGTACCAGAACAGAACAATATTTTGCCTTACTCCGCTCGTCTGAAGTCAACTCAGAAGTCCGTCAATCCGGGACTGGTGAGGGCTTCGGCAACCTTTACCCTTGAATTTCAATAATCAGAGTCAGATATGAAAAGACTTCACAAGAGGTTCCTGTTAGCTACGTTTTGCGCGTTATTCACAGCAACTCTCCAGGCCGCCGATGTCACTATCACTGTTAATGGTCGGGTAGTCGCTAAACCCTGCACTATTCAAACCAAAGAAGCTAACGTTAATCTCGGGGATCTTTATACGCGCAATCTGCAACAACCTGGTTCTGCATCTGGCTGGCACAATATTACTTTGTCATTAACCGATTGTCCGGTTGAAACAAGTGCAGTGACGGCAATCGTGACAGGTTCAACTGACAATACGGGTTATTACAAAAATGAAGGTACTGCCGAAAATATTCAGATAGAGCTGAGGGATGACCAGGATGCTGCGTTAAAAAATGGCGATAGCAAAACGGTTATTGTTGATGAGATCACTCGTAATGCACAGTTTCCACTTAAGGCAAGAGCTATCACGGTGAATGGAAACGCAAGCCAAGGAACGATCGAGGCGCTAATCAATGTGATCTACACCTGGCAATAACGTCGATTCGATTCTCTTAGCCTTCTTTTTAAATCAATTTTTAACCTTAGGATATATCATGGGTAAAACAATCAGTATAAAGGTCCTGTTCGGTATTTATCTTCTATTAATGGCAGGCAAAGTTTTTGCCTTCAGTTGTAATGTCGATGGCGGGTCAAGTATTGGAGCAGGTACAACCTCTGTTTATGTTAATCTCGACCCTGTAATACAGCCGGGCCAGAATCTGGTTGTAGACTTGTCTCAGCATATAAGTTGCTGGAATGATTACGGCGGCTGGTACGACACTGATCATATAAACCTGGTACAAGGCTCAGCTTTCGCAGGCTCCCTACAGTCATATAAAGGATCGCTGTACTGGAATAATGTGACCTACCCCTTCCCGTTGACGACAAATACCAACGTATTGGATATTGGTGATAAGACACCGATGCCATTACCGTTAAAACTCTATATTACCCCAGTTGGGGCGGCCGGTGGAGTTGTCATAAAAGCGGGGGAAGTCATTGCTCGTATTCATATGTATAAAATTGCAACATTAGGAAGCGGAAATCCGCGTAATTTTACGTGGAATATTATTTCAAATAACAATGTTGTTATGCCAACAGGCGGCTGCACCGTTGATAGTCGTAATGTCACTGTGGATCTCCCGGACTTTCCTGGAAGCGCAGAAATACCCCTTGGCGTATATTGCTCAAGCGAACAAAAGCTCTCATTTTATCTTTCGGGTGCCACCACTGACAGTAGCCGACAAGTGTTTGCTAACACAGCACCTGATGCAACAAAAGCATCGGGAGTGGGTGTCTCTCTGATGCGTAATGGAAAAATACTGGCTACGGGAGAAAATGTCTCCCTGGGGACAGTAAATAAAAGCAAAGTACCTCTGGGTTTAAGCGCAACCTATGGACAAACAGGAAACAAGGTTGCAGCCGGAACCGTCCAGTCAGTCATTGGTGTCACTTTTATCTATGAATAATTGTGATTTTGATCTTAGTCTATGCGCTCCATTCACGAAAATTGCGCGGATAATTATTTTGTGAAGGCTATTATCCTACAC
>NZ_SJWV01000359.1:0-1856 GCF_004352695.1 Escherichia sp. KCJ4928 | reverse complement strand
ATGTCACCACGCTGCTGAGAATGGACAGTGAGCGGCGCATGAAAACGCTGGGGGATGCGGTGAAAAATACGCTTCTCACGCCCAATGAGGCCCGTAAACGGGAGAACCTGCCGCCCCTGGCCGGCGGTGATGCACTGTATCTTCAGCAGCAGAACTACAGTCTGGAGGCGCTGTCCCGTCGTGATGCCCGTGAGGATCCGTTCGCGTTGACCGGGCAAACGGCCTTAGCGCAACCGCCTGACGGCGCATCTGACGGTAATAAGGCAATCAGTGAAACAGAGCATGATGCGGTGAAAGCGATGTTCAGGGGGGATACTGCGAAAATGACGGAACGGGAACTGTCCATTATCCGTGCGCTGGGTGAAGAATTTTCCGCAGTGCTGGCGGATTTACAGCGCACATTTGAGGGGAAAATAGCCGCGCAGGCACAAACGTTTGAAGAAAAACTGGCGTCCCTGTCTGTGGTATTACAGAAGTGCGTGACGGGCGATGATGTGCGTCCGATGCTTGAGCAGATGGTGAAGGAGGCGGTAAGCCATATCCCTGTTCCGCGCGATGGTCGTGATTACGATCCGGAAGTACTGCAGAAGGCGGTGAATGATGCGGTCGCAAATATTCCGCAGCCGGCGGACGGTAAAAGTCTCACCCCGGATGATGTGCGTCCGATGCTTGAACAGATGGTGAAAGAGGCAGTAAGCCATATTCCTGTTCCGCGTGATGGTCGTGACTACGATCCGGAAGTACTGCAGAAGGCGGTGAATGATGCGGTCGCAAATATTCCGCAGCCGGCGGACGGTAAAAGTATCACTCCGGATGATGTGCGTCCGATGCTTGAACAGATGGTGAAGGAGGCGGTAAGCCATATTCCTGTTCCGCGTGATGGTCGTGACTACGATCCGGATGTTCTGCAGAAGGCGGTTCTGGATGCGGTGAGTGCCCTGCCGGCTCCGCAGGACGGGCGTGATGCCACGGCACTGGAAATACTCCCTGCCATTGACGATCAAAAATCCTTTCCCCGGGGCACGTATGCCACACACCAGGGCGGACTCTGGCGGGCGTATGAAAAAACGCACGGGATGCGGGGATGGGAATGCCTGGTTGACGGGGTGGCGGATATTGACGTCAGCATGACGGGTGAACGGTTGTTCTCTGTGGTGGTCCGGCAGAGCAGTGGCCAGCGTACGGAAAAAACATTTTCCCTGCCGGTGATGCTCTACCGCGGTGTGTTCAGAGCCGGTGAAACCTACCACCCCGGCGATACGGTGACATGGGGGGGCTCGCTGTGGCACTGCAACAGTATGACCGGTGATAAACCCGGAGAAGCTCATTCATCAGCCTGGACCCTGGCTGCAAAACGTGGGCGGGATGCAGGAGGCGGAAAATGACGGCATTACTGACACTGGAAGAGATCAAGGCACATCTGCGTGTCGACCATGACGCGGATGATGACATGCTGATGGACAAGGTTCGTCAGGCTACCGCCGTGCTGCTGGCCTACATTCAGGGCAGCCGGGATAAAGTGATTCGTGAGGACGGTGAACTGATCCCGGGCGAGGCATTAACCCGGATGAAGGGGGCTGCCATGCGACTGACCGGGATGCTGTACCGGAATCCGGATCTTGCGGAGCGGGAAGAACTGCTTCAGGGGGAGCTGCCGTTTTCTGTTTCCGTGCTGATTTACGATTTGCGTTGTCCGACGGTGTTATGAGGAGGGGGAATGGCAATATCAGCAGGTCGTCTGACACAGATGATAAGTGTTCTGAACCCGGTGTTAACCCGTAATGCTGCCGGAGAAATGACGGAAGAATGGGTGTCATGCGGGAAAATTCATGCGGATATCCGTGGCAGGAGCAGCC
>NZ_SJWV01000358.1:0-1863 GCF_004352695.1 Escherichia sp. KCJ4928 | reverse complement strand
CTGACCCCATGCCGAACTCAGAAGTGAAACGCCGTAGCGCCGATGGTAGTGTGGGGTCTCCCCATGCGAGAGTAGGGAACTGCCAGGCATCAAATTAAGCGAAAGGCCATCAGTCACGATGGCCTTTTTGCGTTGGTGAAAAAAATGCCGGGTGCGACGCTGGCGCGTCTTCTCCAGCCTGGGCAGGCACGGCAGGGGCGGCTTATTCCCCCACATACGCCAGATTCAGCAACGGATACGGTTTCCCCAAATCGTCCACCTCAGAGCGTCCCGTAACCTTAAAACCCACCTTCTTATAGAACCCAACCGCCTGCTCATTTTGCTCATTAACGTTGGTTGTCAGTTCCGGTGCCATCGAGAGCGCATGCTCCACCAGCATCCGACCCACGCCGCAGCCGCACACATCAGGATCGATAAACAGCGCATCCATATGCTGCCCACTTAACAACATAAACCCAACCGGCTGATCCCGTTCATTAACCGCGACCCACAACGGTGCTTCCGGCAGAAAGGAACGAACCAGCTCTTCCAGCTCGGCCCGATACTCTGCTGATAAAAAATCGTGGGTGGCATCGACAGATCGACACCAAATCGCAACGAGTTCCTCCCCTTCCTCATGCCGTGAGCGGCGAATACTAATAACCATTTTCTCTCCTTTTAGTCATTCTTATATTCTAACGTAGTCTTTTCCTTGAAACTTTCTCACCTTCAACATGCAGGCTCGACATTGGCAAATTTTCTGGTTATCTTCAGCTATCTGGATGTCTAAACGTATAAGCGTATGTAGTGAGGTAATCAGGTTATGCCGATTCGTGTGCCGGACGAGCTACCCGCCGTCAATTTCTTGCGTGAAGAAAACGTCTTTGTGATGACAACTTCTCGTGCGTCTGGTCAGGAAATTCGTCCACTTAAGGTTCTGATCCTTAACCTGATGCCGAAGAAGATTGAAACTGAAAATCAGTTTCTGCGCCTGCTTTCAAACTCACCTTTGCAGGTCGATATTCAGCTGTTGCGCATCGATTCCCGTGAATCGCGCAACACGCCCGCAGAGCATCTGAACAACTTCTACTGTAACTTTGAAGATATTCAGGAACAGAACTTTGACGGTCTGATTGTAACCGGTGCGCCGCTGGGCCTGGTGGAGTTTAATGATGTCGCTTACTGGCCGCAGATCAAACAGGTGCTGGAGTGGTCGAAAGATCACGTCACCTCGACGCTGTTTGTCTGCTGGGCGGTACAGGCCGCGCTCAATATCCTCTACGGCATTCCTAAGCAAACTCGCACCGACAAACTCTCTGGCGTTTACGAGCATCATATTCTCCATCCTCATGCGCTTCTGACGCGTGGCTTTGATGATTCATTCCTGGCACCACATTCGCGCTATGCTGACTTTCCGGCAGCGTTGATTCGTGATTACACCGATCTGGAAATTCTGGCAGAGACGGAAGAAGGGGATGCATATCTGTTTGCCAGCAAAGATAAGCGCATTGCCTTTGTGACGGGCCATCCCGAATATGATGCGCAAACGCTGGCGCAGGAATATTTCCGCGATGTGGAAGCCGGACTAGGCCCGGAAGTACCGTATAACTATTTCCCGCACAATGATCCGCAAAATACACCGCGAGCGAGCTGGCGTAGTCACGGTAATTTGCTGTTTACCAACTGGCTCAACTATTACGTCTATCAGATCACGCCATACGATCTACGGCACATGAATCCAACGCTGGATTAATCTTCTGTGATAGTCGATCGTTAAGCGATTCAGCACCTTACCTCAGGCACCTTCGGGTGCCTTTTTTATTTCCGAAACGCACCTCAGGAGGTGAATAAATTTTATTCATATTGTTATCAATAAGTTATCAA
>NZ_SJWV01000357.1:0-1881 GCF_004352695.1 Escherichia sp. KCJ4928 | reverse complement strand
AACTGATCCTGTTAACCGCCGATCGCCCGCCGGAGCTAATTGACTGCGGCGCGAATCAGGCAATTCGCCAGCCGGGAATGTTCGCCTCTCACCCCACGCACAGTATTTCATTGCCGCGCCCGACCCGGGATATCCCCGCACGTTGGCTGGTTTCTACCATCGACCACGCTCTCGGTACGCTTCATGCGGGGGGAGTCCATATCAACTGCCCGTTTGCTGAACCGCTGTATGGCGAAATGGACGATACCGGGCTTAGCTGGCAACAGCGTCTGGGTGACTGGTGGCAGGACGACAAACCGTGGCTGCGTGAAGCGCCTCGTCTGGAAAGTGAAAAACAGCGCGACTGGTTCTTCTGGCGACAAAAGCGCGGCGTGGTGGTTGCCGGGCGCATGAGTGCGGAAGAGGGCAAAAAAGTTGCCCTGTGGGCGCAAACTCTTGGCTGGCCGCTGATTGGCGATGTGCTGTCACAAACCGGGCAGCCGCTGCCGTGTGCCGATCTTTGGTTAGGCAATGCCAAAGCGACCAGCGAGCTGCAGCAGGCGCAAATTGTGGTGCAACTGGGAAGCAGCCTGACGGGCAAACGGCTCCTGCAATGGCAGGCAAGCTGTGAACCAGAAGAGTACTGGATTGTTGATGACATTGAAGGGCGACTTGATCCGGCACACCATCGCGGACGTCGCTTAATTGCCAATATTGCCGACTGGCTGGAGCTGCATCCGGCAGAAAAACGCCAGCCCTGGTGCGTTGAAATCCCGCGCCTGGCGGAACAGGCAATGCAGGCGGTTATTGCCCGCCGTGATGCGTTTGGCGAAGCGCAACTGGCGCATCGCATCTGCGACTATCTGCCTGAACAGGGGCAATTGTTTGTTGGTAACAGCCTGGTGGTACGTCTGATTGATGCGCTTTCGCAACTTCCGGCAGGTTACCCGGTGTACAGCAACCGAGGGGCCAGCGGTATCGACGGACTGCTTTCGACCGCCGCAGGCGTTCAGCGGGCAAGCGGCAAACCGACGCTGGCGATTGTGGGCGATCTCTCCGCACTTTACGATCTCAACGCGCTGGCGTTATTGCGTCAGGTTTCTGCGCCGCTGGTATTAATTGTGGTGAACAACAACGGCGGGCAAATTTTCTCGCTGTTGCCAACGCCGCAAAGCGAGCGTGAGCGTTTCTATCTGATGCCGCAAAACGTCCATTTTGAGCACGCCGCCGCGATGTTCGAGCTGAAATATCATCGTCCGCAAAACTGGCAGGAACTTGAAACGGCATTTGCCGACGCCTGGCGCACGCCAACCACCACGGTGATTGAAATGGTGGTTAACGACACCGATGGTGCGCAAACGCTCCAGCAACTTCTGGCGCAGGTAAGCCATTTATGATCCTGCACGCGCAGGCAAAACACGGAAAACCAGGTTTACCCTGGCTGGTGTTTTTGCACGGTTTTTCCGGCGATTGCCACGAATGGCAAGAAGTGGGCGAGGCGTTTGCCGACTACTCACGGTTGTATGTTGATCTCCCAGGTCATGGTGGTTCGGCGGCGATTAGCGTCGATGGATTTGATGATGTCACCGACTTACTGCGTAAAACCTTGGTTAGTTACAACATACTTGACTTCTGGCTGGTGGGGTACTCGCTTGGCGGACGGGTGGCGATGATGGCGGCTTGCCAGGGGCTGGCGGGGCTTTGTGGGGTTATTGTCGAAGGCGGGCATCCGGGGCTGCAAAATGCTGAACAACGTGCGGAACGTCAGCGTTCCGATCGCCAATGGGCGCAGCGTTTTTGCACAGAACCGTTAACGGCGGTATTTGCCGACTGGTATCAACAGCCTGTTTTTGCCTCGCTCAATGACGATCAACGCCGGGAGCTGGTGGCGCTGCGCAGCAA
>NZ_SJWV01000356.1:0-1903 GCF_004352695.1 Escherichia sp. KCJ4928 | reverse complement strand
GACCTATGTTGAATAGAACCTAAAACAAAACAAATATTAATGGGGTCCGCTTGGAAAAGGGAAATTTTCCCACGCTAAGAGAATTGAGTTGAACGAGTGGTTACATCTAGGCCAGCTAACTCACTGAACGTAAAGGCTGTACGAAATGTTCCGGCCGTCCGATAACCGTTTGGCTTACTTCCGTACATTCCCTTGCGTAGATGTACAGAATTGTACGATTTCGGACACCGAAACAGCTGTTGTCCCGCCATCCTGGCGATTCCTGAAAGTCATTTGTCTAAAAAATAGTCTTAACGTGGTTTATTTTCCGAATTCCAAGCGGCCCCCTGGATGAGCGTGATGATTACTGGCGGACCTTTGACGTTCCAGCAAATTCCCCTGTTCCACATAGGTTTCCAGATATGACCGGTTATTTTCACATTCGGTGTACGTGTTACAGCTGCAAATAATACAGGTGCATTATCAATATCATCAGGGATAAAATTGTAAGATCGTGGAAAATGTTTATTCATAGCCCGGATGATGGCTGTCTGTGCATCCTTTGTTCGGGCGCGGTGTTTCCATTCACGCCAGCCACCCACCTCAGAAATAATAACAGTAATCATCAAAACCTCGTGTCGTTACTCAATTCTGATTCCATAGCGGGACAGCATTTCACATAATTATGCCCCGTTATGAATGCAGGCGTCCTTCAAATTGCTGTCCGGTGTGACAGTTTGTCGATGGTTGGTTGCAACGAGCATCTTCTGTCTCTTTCATCCTGGCGTTATAACGCTGCGTGTGTTTTTCAAGTTTTGCCTGCGCATACAGCGCTTCTTCCTCCGTTACAGTTCCATGAACTTTGCCATCCAGACCATAACGCGGAGTACCTGCGACTGATATACGCTGCAGATATTTGTAACCGCCAGTAATCATCCTTACAGCACAATTCCATTCTTTTACAGTTAGTCCACACTCAGGACTGGCCGAAATAAAAGCCATGACATCCTTTGAGATGCCTATTTTAAATGCATGATATCCCCCCTCTTCAGCCCGTAACTGAGGGAATGTTTTTTTAACACAGTCCAGACTGTGTCGGATAAACTCATGATTCCATCTATTGTTCTTCTTTTTTTTCTTCTTCTTACGTCCTGTTTTTTTCTGTTGTTCCGGGGAACCGACCACTGTGGCTGGTATTTCAGGAGGTAATGAGTCGGTTTTAAATTCCATTACTGGCGCTGGTTTTATATCATCAGGAACTGCCTGTACGGCATCATCCTGATGAGAAAGAATTCGTCTTTTTTTCTTAATAATAACAACAGGTGACGGTTTCTTTGTAACACTGCCCATATACACACCTCTGCGTATCGTTAATATATAATGCACGACATACAGATAGTATATATCTGAGTCGGCAAAGTCACCAACAGAAGAATGATAACATGTATTTCATTACTGTTCGCGAATTATCACTCTGGATTCCTTCCTGGTGACATAAGTACAGTTATCAGGTACATCTTCCATAATAAAAGACATTGCCCCGATTTTAACATTACTTCCGATTTTCACATTTAACCCAATAATACATGTATGGGCACCAATATCGACATTATCGCCAATAACAATATAGTTTTCCCTACTGTCAGAAACCTTTTCACCAATGGTTGTATTCTGCCGTATAATGACATTCTCACCGATATCAACATTACCATGAATGACGATTCCTGCATGATGAGGTAACATGAGGCCTTTACCAATCCGCGCGCCCAAGCCGATATCACATCCATACCGTTCCATAAGTGCATTTTTTATCTTTATCGCACATTTCCTTTGTTTTTGGTTTCCAGAGATAAACATCTCATTGGCCAGGCGCCACCACATCAGAAAGCCTCGTTGTCTCTGCAACCCGTTTCTTATCAGGCGG
>NZ_SJWV01000355.1:0-1904 GCF_004352695.1 Escherichia sp. KCJ4928 | reverse complement strand
TTAATTTTCCGTTGATGGTCGTTGTCGGCACAGAAGACAAAGGGGCTGTCAGTCCAGATTTGGCGGGCATTTTCTGCCACGTCAATCATATTGCCGGCATCAACTGTCATCAGAACCGGAAGGCCGGTGGCTTCGTGCAGGGAGGCTGCAGTTGCGTAACCTTCCGCAAATAACAGGGG
Source organism: Escherichia sp. KCJ4928 (assembly GCF_004352695.1). Taxonomy (NCBI): domain Bacteria; kingdom Pseudomonadati; phylum Pseudomonadota; class Gammaproteobacteria; order Enterobacterales; family Enterobacteriaceae; genus Escherichia; species Escherichia sp. KCJ4928. The sequence goes on along the minus strand of NZ_SJWV01000355.1, from coordinate 1,725 downwards.
ACGGCCATTTTCCGGGGTTCCGAAGGTGAACCAGTTACCGGTTTTCTCTGAGTCTTTCAGAATGCGGGCATCCTTCCCGCCGGTGACAGGAATACGCTGGTATGAACGTATTTCTCCCCGGCTGTTACTGAAAGGGATGACGAGTTCATTCTTGTTATTCAGACGGACGCCCGGTGCGGCAAGGATCCCTTTTCGGGTCAGGTATTCATGCTCTGTTGCCTGTGGTAACTGGTTAATATAGGAGCGGGCATACCGGGCCTGTTTGTTGTACTGTTGCTGCAGTTTACGTGCGTTATCATCGCGCTGTTGCTGAGCGAATGCCCGCAGATGCAGTCTGGCCAGAGGATCGTGTTGTTCTCCGCCGGAAAATACCCAGTTTGTGGGACTGTCATCGGCGCTCCGGTAGTCGCGGTACCAGCCGGCGGGGCGCCCATCAAGATAGGCCTTGTATGCGCCACTTTTGGCCCCTTTTTTGTCATCCCGGGTGGCGACTCTGTGTATGGCGCCATCCATCTGTGGCAATCCCTGAATAACCAGCCCGGCGTTTTCCAGGACCTGAGCAAATTCGGTGACCGGATCGCCGGCATCCATCGACAGTTCCTGCGGCCGGGGTAACCAGCGCTCCAGCAGTGAAAGTTCGGTACCCGCCCGGGCATACCAGAGTTTTTTTTCTGGATCCCATGCGACAGCTTTGCGGCCATTTAACGGGGGGACTGCATTTTTTACGGCTTCTGTCTCCTCAGGCGGGACAGCAAGCCAGGTACGATATCTGGACTTCATGTCGTTCTCCGGGGATTAAAGATGAGGGCGTTGTGATACGCCGGGATGATGGACAAAAGAGGGCTATTCTGGTCCGTGCCATTCACGGGGTAATTCTGTGCGGTGTCGGTACCACCAGGGACGTCCCGATGCCTGCTTACCCTGAAGCAGGCTGTACAGACGTATACAGAGGGTGCGGACTGTCCAGCCGGAATATCCCAGGAGCATAAAAAACAGCAGAATGCCGCTGCACACCCAGAATGTCGTTTTTGACGGATACGGAAACAACAGCAGGTAAATCATGGTAAACGGCAGGGGGACACCATAAATGTTGAGCGGTGGTGTTACATCCCGCCAGAAGCCTTCGCGTTTCATCGGGGGAACTCTCCGGCCGGGATGAAGAGCGCTGCTTCTGATTTCTCAATGCGGTCGTTCTGATACATGGTCAGAACCTGATCCCTTATCCGCCGTTTTTCCTGACGAATGATTTCGTCAATGTAATGTCCCCATGTTGCATGGGATTGTCCGGAGAGCGTATTGCGCAGTTCGTCAGTCATGACGATGTATTCCCGGACAGCCTGCCTGCCGCCGTCATTTGTTCTGACCAGTACCTGCACCAGAATGAACTGTACGAGGGAAAGCGTGGCTGCAGCCATCGAATCCCTGATTTCAGGAGGAAACAATCCCAGCAGGCGGGCAAAGGTTTCTCCGGGTGATTTTGTGTGCATGGTGCCGATACAAAAGTGTCCGGTATTACCCGCCTGGACTGCGGCATCTGCTGTTTCATAATCCCTGATTTCACCGATACCAATGATGTCCGGATTACGGCGAACGGCAGAGCGAAGTCCTGCAGCAAAACTTTCCACATCGCGCCCGATTTCGGCCTGATGGGGAGGCAGAAGGTCATTCTCTCCGCCCAGAATGTATTCCACCGGATCTTCATAGGTCACTATTTTGCGATCGGGG
>NZ_SJWV01000354.1:0-1908 GCF_004352695.1 Escherichia sp. KCJ4928 | reverse complement strand
GTATTTTCCGGTGATAAACATGAATCCCGGAGTGAGCGTTATACATATATTCCAACAATCAATATCATCAATAAGTTACGTGAAGAAGGTTTCCAGCCGTTCTTTGCCTGTCAGAGTCGGGTTCGGGATTTGGGACGCCGCGAATACAGTAAACATATGTTACGTCTTCGCAGGGAAGAGCATATTAACGGGCAGGAAGTTCCTGAAATTATCCTGCTTAATTCACATGATGGTTCATCCAGTTATCAGATGATCCCAGGAATTTTTCGTTTTGTCTGCACAAATGGTCTGGTGTGCGGAAATAATTTTGGCGAAATCCGCGTTCCACATAAAGGCGATATTGTCGGGCAGGTTATTGAGGGAGCGTATGAAGTGCTCGGTGTCTTTGATAAGGTCACTGAAAATATGGAGGCGATGAAAGAAATACATCTTAACAGTGACGAGCAACATTTATTTGGCAGAGCTGCACTGATGGTCAGGTATGAAGATGAAAATAAAACACCAGTGACGCCTGAACAAATAATTACTCCCCGTCGTTTGGAGGATAAACAGAACGATCTCTGGACAACCTGGCAGCGGGTTCAGGAGAATATGATAAAAGGTGGACTGCCGGGGCGAAGTGCCTCCGGTAAAAATACCAGGACAAGAGGCATTACGGGTATTGATGGTGATATCCGAATCAACAAAGCATTATGGATGATTGCCGAACAGTTCAGGGAGTGGAAGTCATGATAATATAAGTAAAGCCCCGAAAATTTTTTCGGGGCTTTACTTATATTATCATTATGCGGCATTGATATGTCGTCTGGGATGCCTCAATTTCATCAACTGGCTTTTCGGTAGTCTGTAAATATTGTGCCCGCGAAAAATGGTCTGGCAGGAGGCTGCGCAGTTACCGGATATATATAAGATGGGTTCCCGCTTTGCGGGGCTTCGGCCAGTCAGCATTATCACTCATATGATATTTTTGTGTGTGGCCTTCCATGCCGCGTTTGCGGCATAACCGGTATCTGACAATGTCTGTAAGATTAATTGTTCTGCACGCTGTTAATTTCCGGAAGTGATTTCTTCGTGACCGGAATCCGGATACCTTTACTGCTTTTTATCCCGGTATAAATCCGGTAAACCTCTGATGCGTAGGCAAGACGTCTCTGGTTCTGGCGTTCGGTCTTCCTGAATCCGGCATTGTATGCACCAACGGCCTCCCAGGAGACGCCCCATTTTTTAAAGGCTATTGCCAGATAATAAGCACCGGTATAAATGTTCATGCAGGGATCTGTTGTCAGATGTTCCGGTTTAATTCCATAGCGGGCCAGTTCGTTAAAATGCTGGGAATCTACCTGCATAAGTCCACTGCCATATCCCGTAACCGGGTTAATACCGATGGCATTAACCCGGTTACGGGATTCTTTCCATGATATTGCTCTCAGCAAGTCAGGGTCAATTTTATAATCTCTGCCAGCCAGATCAAAGCAATCACCAGCCTTGCAGGTCACATTTATAAACATCAGGCAGATCGTCAGAAGCCATTTTCTCATTTTCTCACCTCTGGTGACGTCATCAGGAAATAATTTAACCCACTCCACAAAAAGGCTCAACAGGTTGGTGGTTCTCACCACCAAAATCACCACACACTACGCAAAAACAAGTTTTTGCTGATTTGCGTTTTAAATCATGCAATTAACAAATGCTATTTATATTTAATAATTCTGAATTATTAAATAGAGAGTCGTTGGCGATCCTGTTACGACCCTATGGCGACCCTTATTAGGATCAGTACTGACAATTTTCATGAAAAACATCGATATATATTAGGGGCACCCCTAGCGCCGGGTCGCATTTTTTTATAGGATGATCCTAGAGGCGCTGCTAGGAGTGTCTTTCTTACTTGTAAACACTATATGCATA
>NZ_SJWV01000353.1:0-1941 GCF_004352695.1 Escherichia sp. KCJ4928 | reverse complement strand
AGTACCTCCGTTCCATGATGTAAACGTGACACAGCTTATTGTTATTGATTATTATTATCATTATGTTATCACGCACCAGTACACGATGACAATAAAGGAGAAACCAGATGAAAGCGGATATATCTGTAAAGTATTTTCTGAAAAGCCTGATACCAGGTTTCATTATTCTTACAGTTTTTTATCTGGGATGGAAAGATAACCAGGAAAATTCAAGAATGTTTTATGCGTTCATCGGATGCATTATCAGCTCCATTACTTTTCCTTTTTCAATGAAGATAATACAGAAAATGGTAATAAGGTTTACAGGGAAAGAAGTCTGGCAAAAAGACTTCTTTACAAATCCAGTTGGCGGAAGCTTAACTGCAATATTTGAATTATTCTGTTTCGTTATATCAGTTCCTGTGGTTGCCATTTACTTAATTTTTATATTCTGCAAAGCCCTTTCAGGAAAATGAAAGGGCATCATTATGTGTCAGATACCAATAAGTTTATTGTTCTGCTCAATAAACTTATCATTAACAAGCGCACTCACAGCAGCCATAATAATTGCAAAACCCAGAATACCTACAAGGGTCCCCGGCATGACGGAAAACGTCCATGCGGTAACAGATGAAGCAGCTCTTCCTGCTGCCAGTGATTCAAGTTTTACAAAAAATGGACGCCAGTTATCTGTCCAGACAACCTTACCAAACTCAGTGCTCCAGTCAGCAAAATCGTTGCCTTCAGTACACCGTGTTTTCTCCTCAGCTCTCTTCTGGTTGATGTCGGCAAGCTGGCAACAAAAATTCTCTTTTTACGTCAAGAACGTCATTTGCATGTTTTTGCTCATTTGTTCTGGCACTGACGTTATTTCTCGCCGAATTTACCGCAGATTCAGCAAAGGTGATTTTATTGTAACTGCAACACCTACCAGATGACGGAAAACGGGTGAACGGATTAGAGTACGATTTTTCCATTTCGTGATCTTCACCTCAGAACCCCACCATTGATGATAAAAATGGTTATCATTCGCATTGACACTTTGAAATAAGTAGTTATATTTTTCATGGTTATTGAGCAATTGGTAACCAATGTAGGTTGTAGGTGTTTCATTTTCATTAAGGAATATGTATGAAAAAACAATCTAAAGAAGTGAAAACCTCTGGCTCTGAACATCGTGAAATTATGATAGAAATTGATGCCTCTAAATCGACGAACGGTACCGGTGGAGGCTCCATCATTGAAGGGTCATACACTGTCTATCGCTGCGATGGCGGAAGTGTCCCCTCGCGTCCTTTTGGCCCCCCATTCTGTCCTTAAATTTAAAGGCTGGTCATGATTGAAATATTCACTTCTCTCAAACGAGAGCAATGAATACGATAATACAGGTATATTCGATAAAAAGGACGTCTTTTGTGGCGTCCTTACCTTAAGGAGATTATTACGAATGTCTTTGGGGGATAAATTTACATCTGGATACCGTGGGATTAATGCCTTCAATAGTGGCGTGATAAAACTTCTTGTTGCCAGAGAAAATGACTGGATTGAAGAAAAACTTAGTGCCATTTTAACTCAATCACCTCGTATTGATTTCGAACCACTCATTGCGAGTATAGTTTTTGGGCGTACTGAGGGGAAAACTTCATTATTTAAAAATGTGGAATGTATTGTTCCTGGTTGCAGTTTTAAAATTGACCACACGCACAATGGTGCATCCGTAAGTGAATATATTGACTGGAATGCAATTTCATATAAGACATTACCGCACGACCCGGCAGAGATTCTTTTTCAGTCTGTATCTGAAGTCGTCAACAGAAATCAAGGCGGATACTTTGTTGTGCGCCTGTCTGGTGGCATGGACTCTACTGGCATTCTTCTCTCACTAATGGAGGCAGTTGATGTAAGCAGAATTATTGCCATAACTTATCGGTACCTTATGGGGACAAGCAATCAAGATGAAGT
>NZ_SJWV01000352.1:0-1942 GCF_004352695.1 Escherichia sp. KCJ4928 | reverse complement strand
AAAATCTGTATCTGGTAAACCGTCCCATCTTTCCGGCGGTCCCGCTTGATGTTGATGAAATGGTTATCGCTGCCCGTCAGGTGGAGCGGGAAACGGGTAAACCTGTACGCATGATTATTCTGGATACGCTGGCGCGTTGCTTTGGTGGGAATGATGAAAATGATTCCCGTGATATGGGGGCGTTTATCCGTGGTTGTGACGAACTGAAACGACGCACAGGGGCCACGGTGCTGGTGGTTCACCATTCCGGCAAGGATGAGACGAAAGGCGCGCGCGGTTCCAGTGCATTTCGTGCATCACTGGATGCTGAATACCGGATACGCAGGGAGGACGCAGGAAGCGAAGCGCTGGTTATCTCATGCACCAAAATGAAGGACGCGGAGGAACTCAAAGAAGCCGCATATGACTTACGCGTGGTGGAGCTGTTTACCGACGCTGACGGGGAGTTAATCACGTCGCTGGTGGTGGTGGATAAGCCGCGCCCTCCCGTTGAACTGGAACGCATCGAGGAGGCAGGCAACAAGACGGAAAACCATACCGCACTATGGGGGTGCATCCGTTCACGCACACAGAACGGCGACAAGTGCACGATCCCGCTGTTACGTGATGACATGAAAAAACTGGGGTATGAAATGAAAAACTTCCGGCGCTGGCTGTACAAGCTGGAAAAAGATGGGGTTATTCGTATCGATGGGGATGATGTAGCGCCGCTATAAAAGTGAGGAGCAAAAGCGAGGGGGGTAGAAAGAGGGCCAAAATTAGCCTGCTCTCCCTCACTTTTCGACCTGTATACATCCTCAAAAGTGAGGGGTAAAAAAATACTTATGAAACACACACATAGAAAAACCAAAAATCCCAACTGCGACGAAGTGAGACGCTTGAAAAAGTGAGGCGAAAAAGTGAGAGGTTGCGAGAAATGACCCAAAAACGCAGAGACAGAACAGAGCCGAAATATAAGGCGTTAGATATGGCTGAACTGGCTTTAAAGGTGGCAATCAGAACGATAGACCGCCACGCGGGGGAAGGATACGCGAAGGAACATCCCGAACTGATAAGCGCATTCATGACCACAGCAGCGGCAAACTTTGCCACGCTGACAGAACGGGAGATTGCCGAAGCGGAACAGGTAACAACCATCAACGTTAAAACCGGAGAGGGGGCAGTATGACGGCACAGATAGCCGCTTACGGGCGGCTGGTGGACGACCCGCAGGTAAAACAGACCAGCAAGGGCACACCGATGACGCTGGCGCGTATGGCGGTATCTTTGCCATGCAGCCAGGCACAGGACGGACAGGCGACGTTATGGTTATCGGTCATCGCATTTGGCAAACAGGCCGACTTCCTGGCTAACATCAAAAAGGCGATGTTGCCAGCGTATCCGGCACGATGCAGGTAAGCCAGTGGACAGGCCAGAACGGCGAAACGCGGCAGGGCTGGCAGGTTATCGCAGACAGCGTAATCAGTGCCCGCGCGGCACGTCCAGGCGGGAACAGACGCAAAACCACAGGCACACAGGGTAATCAGCCACCAGCGGGAGGCGATGACCCTTACGGTGATGGTATTCCGTTCTGAGGGGGGGAGGATGGTACATGACCGCATAGCGGAGGAACTCGAGGCGAAAGGATTTTACCGGAGGGCGGCGGCGCGATGGGGTGAAGTCATGCAGCTGGTGGAGACAGACAAGGAACGGCATCAGGTTACGATGCGACGGCTGGAATGTTCCAGGAAGGCACAGAAGCCACCGGAGCCGCCGGATAACTTCGGAGACCTGAGAAAGGCAGTCGATCGCACTTATGCTGAAATGGGTATAGATGGTGCAGGCGATGAAGTATGGCGTAATTACCCAGACAGCTAAGCACATAGCCGGAGCAATCCGGCTTTTTTTCGATCTCACATATCTTTAAAAATGGTTGATTGATTATAATCTATCGAAAATACTG
>NZ_SJWV01000351.1:0-1960 GCF_004352695.1 Escherichia sp. KCJ4928 | reverse complement strand
ACCTACGGCTGGGTTACCCTGGGGGCCTGGTACCAGACCTTTGCCACCGCCAACCAGCGACTGGCAGAACTGGCCGACCGTGCCCCCACTGTGAGTGGAGTTTCATCGCAAGGCGAAGCCGGAGATACTGAATTCCTGAAGGAAGTAAAAGGAGCTTACCAGGCACAGTTGCAAAACTCACCATATACACCTGCACTGGGAACAACCGCTTCATCAACTGAATACAGAACAGCAGAAGCTGCTGAACCTAAAAGCATAATCATGAAAGTATGGTCGGGTGTAAATTTTGCAGACAAAATTGCAACATCCTTATCTGGAACAGGAACCACCTCAGACCAACTAAATCCTCTGATAAAAATGAAAAATATCGGTGATTACACTATGGTCACAACAGAAACCATCTGGGCGGGTTATACCACCGTCAGGGTACTTTCCACTGCCGGCAGCAACTCTATTTTTGGTCGACTGGTCAATGCCGTTAGCGGCTTATCTGATGCCGCAAAGGCTTTTCTGGAAGCAGCTGCACCACCGCTCTACTTCCTGCTGTTTTTGCTGTTCTGTGCCGGTTTTTCGTTATCCATTTACCTGCCGTTTATTCCGTTTATCTTCTGGATGACCGGCATCGGTAACTGGATAGTCAGTGTACTGATTGGATGCGCCGCCGGTCCCCTGTGGGCTGCCACCCATCTGGGGACAAACCAGGACCGGGGAAGCCGGGCTGCTTACGGTTACATCTACCTGATAGACAGCATGATCAGACCACTGTTGATGGTGTTCGGGTTCTTTTTTGCATCGGTCGCCATCGTGGCTGGCGGCACCATACTGAATGCGTTGTTTGGCGCGGCTCTGGTTAATGTGCAGGCTGACTCCCTTACAGGGTTATTCAGTATCGCGGGATTTTTGATGATTTATGCCCGTGCCTGTACCACGCTGGTTGCGGCCGTTTTTGCGCTTCAGGCTTATCTGCCTGACCATGTAATTAATTTTCTGGGCGGACGTGACGGCGTTAATATGCTGGGGAATATGGTTTCATCCGTCAAAGATATTATTGCCGGTGGCAACACCAATATACGCAGAACACCTGGCGTTCGTGAAGAAAAACTGAAAAACATTAATGGAGATGATAAAGACGGAATAAAACAATAAAGTACAGACATCAAAAAAAACAGTATTGCCATATTCACCTGAAGAGATTAAAATACATTCAGGTGAATATGGAGGTTTATTATGAACACAACAAAAAGCAGATATCCTTCCTGGTGGGCATATTATCAACTAGCCCGCAATACTTACTTTATATTTGGAATTCCATGCTTATTATTCTATGCTTTTTTCGGAACACTAATTGTTCATGACTCAAGCTTATCTCAAACAAGAGATTTTATTTTTGCATATGGATGCTGGGCATTAATAATTCTCCCATCACTCTGGCTATATCTGAAAACCAGAGCGAAGAAAAAGAAAATCCTGCAGGTTGTCAAGAAGATCAAAGAAAGCAGTCCCTTTGCGCCGACCAGCGATTACGAGCAACTGTCATTCTCGAAGAGTTGTTATTTCGGGATCGACATTAAAAACGGCACCATGCTGTATGTGCGCATTTACCCAAACAATGTCATGGATGTGATTGGCCTGGATATTCACAACTTCACCCGAACAGTTGCTGAAGACGGCAAGCTGGAAATCCACACCACCTATGTGAGTCTGCCGATGATCCCTCTTGAAATCTCCGGCATCTCATCAAGGACACTGGCCAACACCATACACACCATGGCTGCACGTGGATATGAGTACAAGGAACGTTTCCCGCAGATGATTCGGTATCGGGTTAAAGAATGGGAAAAAGTTGCCGGTGTGCCTGTTGCAGAAGTATTTTAAGATAGCGACCAACTGTTAGACGATAATCCGTCAGCCGGTTTTCTCTGAACCGGCTTTTTCTTTTCAGGCAGAATGCCTGTCTGCC
>NZ_SJWV01000350.1:0-1968 GCF_004352695.1 Escherichia sp. KCJ4928 | reverse complement strand
GCTCAGTAGATTGTAAAATGCTGCTGATTGGATATCTATATCTAATTTAGAATAATGGCTTTAAGATGGTCAGAAACCATCTTCCAGTTATATTCTCCTGTTGCAGCATTCAAAGCGATAATTTGCATTTCATCAAACGAAATACGTGAACTAATAATATGTACACCATTCCGTTTTAAAAAAACCTGTGCAACAAACAAGGCTGTTCGCTTATTTGCATCGTTGAAAATGTGACCACGAGCAATAGCAACTAAATACACGGCAGCCAGATCCATAATATCTGTCACACCTTCATAATGATACATGTTCAAAACACGATGAATGATCGCGTCAGCGCGACCGGGTTCTGGCATACCCGCCACGCCACCATCACGCGAAATCAAGCGGTCATGAAACTCAATCACTTCCTGTGAACTAACGAATTTCATCGCTTAGAAAGCTCCGTATAGGCCGTCCCATGACTTTGCATGATCTCAGCAAACTCAGCATCAAGAGCCGCTTTACGGTATCGTTCAAAAGCGTCTTTATCAACTAGTACAGCCGCGCCACCTTTACGGCGCTGAATCTCAACAGGCTGATTTTCATCAACCGCCAGCTCGAGCAACGAGGCCAGGTTATCGCGAGCATGGCTATAGTTACATGTAAACATAGTGCTTCCTCTTTGAGTTGTACAATTAAATTGTACAACAGTTCTGTTCAATATGAAATCACCGTAGTAAGGGGGGCGTGCCCATTTCCTCTAAAAGTCTCACCTTGTTTAGGTAATTAATTGAATTTATTTGGGGTTGTACGCCGGAAACGCCGAAATTTCCGGGAGGCACAAATTTTATGCTCGGCAACCTGTACGTAAGACCACAGTTAACCGGACAGCAAAGAAATAGCTGTCTAGCGCGAAAAATCACTGCCCGTAACGTATCATATGGCTGGTACGAATAAATTCTCACTTACTGCACCATAAACGTACACGTCAAAACCTGCCAAACATGCTTCAAAAATCAACAAATTCGCTGTATCGGAAATTTCGGCGTTTCCGGCGTACAACCCCGATTAGATATAAATGAATTAACGTGTGTGGTTTATTGGTCTCTGCCTTCTCCAGCAATGACGCAAGACTTTGACATACCATCAAAAAAATGATCGGCGAGCTCCAGAATTCGTGGATTATGAGTTGTAATAATAACGGTAGGGCAATGCTGCCGGATATAGGTAATGATCTTTATCGCGAGTTCTTCGCCAATAGAGGCCGTGGGTTCATCAAGTACGATAATCTTTTTCTTACGGGCTAGGGCGCGGGCTATGCATAATCGCTGGATCTCTCCACCACTCAAACCACTACCCAGAGGATTAATATCCCGGTCTAGGAAAGCAAGGAAATGTTCTCCGCAGTCCTCTTTAATTAACCCCAATGAATTCAGGATGCAAAACAGTTCATCATCGGGAAGAATGTCATCGGTTCCATACAGAATATTATCACGAATAGTTCCCTGCACCAGAACGGCTTTTTGAGGCACAACAGCAACGTCCTCCAGGATAGACGCACTCAACTCTGTGTTAATCCGGTATCCTCGGAAATAAATATCGCCCTCAGTTGGGGTATCAAGACCGAGTAAATATTGCAGAATTGTGGATTTACCAAAACCTGAAGGCGCAGAAAGTGCAAACATTTCACCTTCATGGATCCTGAAGCTCACATTATTAAAGAGGAGTCTGCCGTCAGCAAAAGCTCCAAGATTACGCACATCAAAAATACGCTCAGTGCTGCGGGAGCTTACTGTATCAGGGATAACCCCTTCGGGATGCATACTGTTATATTCCAGAAGAATTTTCAGGTACACAACCTGGCGTTGAATGTCAATGCTGGCTCCGGCTATTGTGCGCAACTGAAATGTTAGCATGCTAATATAGCCCACAATCATAATAAAGTCACCAGTTCCAATATGAGACGCTTTTTTAAAAAAAACCAGAACC
>NZ_SJWV01000034.1:0-31981 GCF_004352695.1 Escherichia sp. KCJ4928 | reverse complement strand
TTATCCCCTTCGGCTACCGGGTCGGGCGCGAGGTAACGTCCTGTAAGACGCGCCCTCAGCCCACATCCATGTGGGCTGCCCCGGCCTTCGGGGAACGCTTCAGCGATTTTGACGCCACCAACACCCGTGCGGTTTGTAACGTCGAAGATAAAACAACCAGGGCAGATAAAATGCCAATGCTAATTAATTACGTTTTTCCAGCAGGGTCCGGTAAATCAGACCACCGATAATGCCGCCGACAATTGGCACCACCCAGAAGAACCACAGTTGTTCTAATGCCCAGCCGCCCTGGAAGATAGCAACCGCGGTGCTGCGCGCCGGGTTAACAGAAGTGTTAGTCACCGGAATACTAATTAAGTGAATCAGGGTTAAGGCCAGACCAATAGCGATCGGCGCAAAACCTGCCGGCGCGAATTTGTCGGTTGCGCCGTGGATCACCAACAGGAAACCTGCACTCAATACCAGTTCAACTACCAGCGCGGAAAGCATGGAATAACCGCCTGGTGAATGCTCGCCATAACCGTTAGAAGCAAAACCGCTGGCTGCCGCGTCAAAACCCGTTTTACCACTGGCAATTAAATACAGCAGCGCCGCTGCAACAATACCGCCGACAACCTGGGCAATTACGTAGCCAACGACTTCTTTTGCCGGAAAACGTCCGCCAGCCCATAAACCAATAGTGACCGCCGGGTTAAAATGACCACCAGAAATATGACCAACAGCAAAGGCCATCGTCAGAACGGTCAGACCGAACGCCAACGCCACGCCGGCAAAACCAATGCCTAATTCCGGGAAGCCTGCGGCCAGTACAGCACTACCACAGCCACCAAAAACAAGCCAGAAAGTACCAAAACATTCAGCTGCTAATTTTCTGAACATATCCACCTCAATTAAAAATTGACCCTGTGAAAAATATGGTCGTTTTATAGGGTCGTCGTAAAAAAGTGACGACGGAAATAATGCGCGGCTATTTTAAAAACGAAGGCGAGTCATTCACCAGATAAATAAATCCAGTAAATTTGATTTAGGGCAACAGCGGGTTGCCCCATATAGTCATTTGTCTGATTGACAGTGTAGTGCAAGCAAAAGATTTAATCCTTTAGGCGTAATAAAAAATAATTTATCATGCTAATTATTTGATTTTGTTGTTTTTGCAGACTTATCAGCAAGAGGGAGTATAACGCGATTATTCGCTCATTTTTCAGACATTTGCCATGCTTAAATGTGATGTCATCACGTATTAGCAAGGCCTTTCCCGTTATACTGCCAGCGTAAAGGATAAGTCACATATTTCTGGAGGGGATATGATTCTTGAGCGCGTTGAAATTGTGGGTTTTCGCGGTATCAACCGTTTGTCGTTGATGCTCGAACAAAACAACGTCCTGATTGGGGAGAACGCGTGGGGTAAATCCAGCTTGCTGGACGCCTTAACCCTGCTGCTATCGCCAGAATCAGATCTCTACCATTTTGAGCGCGACGATTTCTGGTTCCCGCCGGGAGATATCAACGGGCGAGAACATCATCTGCATATTATTTTGACCTTCCGCGAATCGCTGCCAGGCCGACATCGGGTTCGCCGTTATCGGCCGCTGGAAGCGTGCTGGACGCCATGCACCGATGGCTATCACCGTATTTTTTATCGTCTGGAAGGGGAGAGTGCGGAAGACGGCAGCGTGATGACACTGCGCAGTTTTCTCGATAAAGACGGACATCCGATTGATGTCGAGGATATTAACGATCAGGCACGCCATCTGGTGCGTTTAATGCCGGTGCTGCGCTTGCGTGATGCCCGTTTTATGCGCCGTATTCGTAACGGCACGGTGCCAAATGTTCCCAATGTGGAAGTCACCGCGCGCCAGCTCGATTTCCTCGCCCGTGAGTTGTCCTCACATCCGCAAAATCTCTCTGATGGACAGATTCGTCAGGGACTTTCCGCAATGGTGCAGTTGCTTGAGCATTATTTCTCTGAGCAGGGGGCTGGACAGGCGCGATATCGTTTAATGCGGCGGCGGGCCAGCAATGAGCAACGAAGCTGGCGCTATCTGGATATCATCAACCGGATGATTGACCGACCTGGAGGGCGCTCGTATCGGGTTATTTTGCTCGGCCTGTTTGCAACTTTATTGCAGGCAAAAGGCACATTGCGACTGGATAAAGACGCCCGTCCATTGTTGCTGATTGAAGATCCAGAAACCCGTTTACACCCCATTATGCTTTCAGTTGCCTGGCATCTGTTGAATCTTCTGCCATTGCAGCGCATTGCCACCACCAACTCGGGTGAGTTGCTTTCGTTAACTCCAGTGGAACATGTTTGCCGCCTGGTGCGTGAATCTTCTCGTGTTGCCGCCTGGCGTCTGGGGCCAAGTGGCTTGAGCACCGAAGACAGCCGCCGCATCTCTTTTCACATTCGTTTTAATCGTCCGTCATCGCTGTTTGCTCGCTGCTGGTTGCTGGTGGAAGGGGAAACAGAAACCTGGGTTATCAACGAACTGGCGCGCCAGTGTGGACACCATTTCGATGCCGAAGGGATTAAGGTCATTGAGTTTGCCCAGTCCGGGCTAAAGCCACTGGTTAAATTTGCCCGCCGAATGGGGATTGAATGGCATGTACTGGTCGATGGCGATGAAGCAGGGAAGAAATATGCCGCTACGGTACGCAGCCTGTTGAATAATGATCGGGAAGCCGAACGAGAACATTTAACGGCGTTACCGGCGCTGGATATGGAACATTTTATGTATCGCCAGGGATTTTCCGATGTGTTCCACCGCGTGGCGCAAATCCCGGAAAATGTACCGATGAATCTGCGCAAAATTATCTCGAAAGCGATCCATCGCTCTTCCAAACCCGATCTTGCCATTGAAGTGGCAATGGAGGCCGGACGTCGTGGTGTGGACTCCGTACCGACGCTGCTGAAAAAAATGTTCTCACGCGTGCTGTGGCTGGCGCGCGGTCGCGCGGATTAACCGCGAAACATCGTGGCCATTTGTGGCTGAATAGCGTCGAGCATCTCATAGCGCCGACGGTATTCAGCCCGTTTTTTACTGGCGATTTCGGCAATCTCTTTTCGTGCTATCTGTGCTGGAAGGCGGTAATGGCGTTCAGCATCACATACGCCGCCAACCGATTCCCAGAAAGCGTTGTAATCGGCATGGATCTTGCCTTCTTTATCACGATAACGCAGGCTGCGGTAAATATGCGTTTCATTGCTGACGGCAATAATCTGCTCTACCTGCAAACGTTGGGCAAACAGACAGGCCGCTTCCATCACGAGGCGTTTGGGAAATAGCCCGTGGCAGGCTTTCGTCGCATTCTGGATTTCCTGATGTGGAATTTCCCATTTTGCGCCTTGCAGTCCGCCAATAAACATCGTTCTTTTCCCCTGATATTCACACAGGGTAAACGTGATCTCTGCCAGAGGAATACCTTCGCTGTTGCGAAACAGGATTGTGCTGTCACCTTCTTTATCCATTGAGATCATCATGGTCAGCTCAAGCGTGAACTGCTCGCCGTTTTTGCCTTCCAGCTTCGCCAGTTGCAGCCCGGGGGTATTCAAATATAAGCTGAATTCTTCCGCCGACATACATCCGCGGAGTAACGCATAATGGTAACGTAACGCCTCCAGCAATTGCTTACGGCTAAGATTCGCCGCAAGGTAAGGGCGATGCAGACGCACAGGCAGTCGCGGTTGGCGCGTTAACAACACATTGAGATTAGGCCAGTGGGAAAGTTCGTTCATCCACTCAACGCTTAAACGCGGCATAATCAACGAGCGCAGCAAAAATTTCTGGCGAAAACTACGGCGATGCCAGAATTTACCCGGCCGACACTGTCCACGTGCCAGACTAAGAAAAAGTGACAGGCTGCTGAGAGATTCAGATGGCGTAAAGGTCCGTTCAGTTAGCTGCGACATATTCATGAAATCAATGGTTATACATGACGTCGATTTCACCATTGCGTATCTTAACCAAACATCAATAGTGTGATTACTAACGTAAATTTTATGGTTTTGTTGATATTTCGTTGAAGTTAATGACCCGGATTGGCATATGGAGTATTCAGAATATTTATGAAAAAGCGGAAAACCGTGAAGAAGCGTTACGTTATTGCGCTGGTGATAGTCATCGCCGGACTGATTACGTTGTGGAGAATTCTTAACGCACCCGTGCCGACTTATCAGACGCTGATTGTGCGCCCCGGTGATTTACAGCAAAGCGTGCTGGCGACCGGAAAGCTGGACGCGCTGCGTAAGGTTGACGTGGGCGCGCAGGTCAGCGGTCAGTTGAAAACTCTGTCGGTGGCGATTGGCGATAAAGTAAAAAAAGACCAGCTTTTAGGGGTTATTGATCCTGAACAGGCTGAAAACCAGATTAAGGAGGTCGAAGCAACGCTGATGGAGCTACGTGCGCAGCGGCAGCAGGCGGAAGCGGAGCTGAAACTGGCGCGGGTGACGTATTCCCGTCAGCAACGTCTGGCACAAACGCAGGCTGTTTCACAGCAGGATCTCGACACCGCCGCGACGGAGATGGCTGTGAAACAGGCGCAAATTGGCACCATTGACGCGCAAATCAAGCGCAATCAGGCTTCTCTCGATACGGCTAAAACCAATCTCGATTACACTCGCATCGTTGCCCCGATGGCCGGGGAAGTCACGCAAATCACCACTCTGCAAGGCCAGACGGTGATTGCCGCACAACAAGCACCGAACATTCTGACGCTGGCAGATATGAGCACCATGCTGGTAAAAGCGCAGGTTTCTGAAGCGGATGTAATCCACCTGAAGCCGGGGCAAAAAGCCTGGTTTACGGTGCTTGGCGATCCACTGACGCGCTACGAGGGGCAAATCAAGGATGTACTACCGACGCCGGAAAAGGTTAACGACGCTATTTTCTATTACGCCCGTTTTGAAGTCCCCAACCCCAATGGTTTGCTGCGGCTGGATATGACTGCGCAAGTGCATATTCAGCTCACCGATGTGAAAAATGTGCTGACGATCCCTCTGTCGGCGTTAGGCGATCCGGTTGGCGATAATCGTTATAAAGTCAAATTGTTGCGTAATGGTGAAACACGCGAGCGTGAAGTGACGATTGGCGCACGTAACGATACCGATGTTGAGATTGTCAAAGGGCTTGAAGCGGGCGATGAAGTGGTGATTGGTGAGGCCAAACCAGGAGCTGCACAATGACGCCTTTGCTCGAATTAAAGGATATTCGTCGCAGCTATCCTGCCGGTGATGAGCAGGTTGAGGTGCTGAAGGGCATCACCCTCGATATTTATGCCGGTGAGATGGTAGCGATTGTTGGCGCTTCAGGTTCCGGTAAATCGACCCTGATGAATATTCTCGGCTGTCTGGATAAGGCCACCAGCGGCACCTATCGCGTCGCCGGTCAGGATGTTGCCACACTGGACGCCGATGCGCTGGCGCAACTGCGCCGCGAGCATTTCGGCTTTATTTTCCAGCGTTACCATTTACTTTCGCATTTAACCGCCGAGCAGAACGTTGAAGTACCCGCCGTCTATGCCGGTCTTGAGCGGAAACAGCGGCTGCTTCGCGCCCAGGGGTTACTGCAACGACTGGGGCTGGAAGACCGTACAGAGTATTATCCGGCACAGCTTTCGGGTGGTCAGCAACAGCGCGTCAGCATCGCGCGGGCATTGATGAACGGCGGTCAGGTAATTCTTGCCGATGAACCAACCGGCGCACTGGACAGCCATTCTGGCGAAGAGGTGATGGCGATCCTGCATCAGCTGCGCGATCGCGGGCATACGGTGATTATCGTCACCCACGATCCGCAGGTCGCTGCTCAGGCCGAGCGGGTGATCGAAATTCGCGACGGCGAAATTGTGCGCAATCCTCCCGCCATTGAAAAAGTGAATGTTGCTGGCGGGACGGAGCCTGTTGTCAACACGGTGTCTGGCTGGCGGCAGTTTGTCAGCGGTTTTAACGAGGCGCTGACGATGGCATGGCGGGCGCTGGCAGCGAATAAAATGCGTACTTTACTGACCATGCTGGGGATTATTATCGGTATTGCGTCGGTGGTTTCCATTGTCGTGGTGGGTGACGCCGCCAAACAAATGGTGCTGGCGGATATTCGTTCTATTGGTACGAATACTATTGATGTCTATCCCGGGAAAGATTTTGGCGATGACGATCCGCAATATCAGCAGGCGCTGAAGTACGACGACTTAATCGCCATCCAAAAACAACCGTGGGTCGCCTCAGCCACACCTGCCGTCTCGCAAAACCTGCGCCTGCGTTATAACAATGTTGATGTTGCTGCCAGTGCCAATGGCGTGAGCGGCGATTATTTTAATGTCTATGGCATGACCTTCAGTGAAGGAAACACCTTTAATCAGGAGCAGCTGAACGGTCGTGCGCAGGTCGTGGTTCTCGACAGTAATACTCGCCGCCAGCTTTTCCCCCATAAAGCAGATGTGGTTGGCGAGGTGATTCTGGTCGGCAATATGCCCGCCAGAGTCATTGGTGTGGCGGAAGAAAAACAGTCGATGTTTGGTAGCAGTAAAGTGCTGCGTGTCTGGCTACTTTACAGCACGATGTCCGGGCGAGTTATGGGCCAGTCGTGGCTGAACTCCATTACTGTCAGGGTAAAAGAAGGATTTGACAGCGCCGAGACGGAACAGCAACTCACGCGTTTACTTTCACTGCGCCACGGAAAGAAGGATTTCTTTACCTGGAACATGGACGGCGTCTTGAAAACTGTTGAAAAGACCACACGTACTTTACAACTGTTTCTGACGCTGGTGGCGGTGATTTCGCTGGTGGTGGGCGGTATTGGTGTAATGAATATTATGCTGGTGTCAGTGACCGAGCGGACGCGGGAAATTGGCATTCGCATGGCTGTAGGTGCGCGAGCAAGCGATGTTTTGCAACAGTTCCTGATCGAAGCCGTACTGGTTTGCCTGGTCGGTGGCGCGTTGGGAATAACTCTGTCACTGTTAATTGCTTTCACCTTGCAGCTTTTCTTACCCGGCTGGGAGATTGGTTTTTCACCGTTGGCACTGCTGCTGGCGTTTCTCTGCTCGACGGCCACCGGGATTTTATTTGGATGGTTACCCGCACGAAATGCGGCACGACTGGATCCAGTAGATGCTCTGGCACGAGAGTAATTTTTGAGATAAAAATGCCAGCCGATCGGGCTGGCATTTTGCCTTTAGGATGTACACAATGAGACAGAAGAGCTATGCGACTGCCGCTTCTACTTCGACGGGCACAATAACACTGGCGTGATTGCCTTTTGGCCCCTGGTGGACATCAAACTGAACGGATTGTCCAGCTTTTAGCGTTCTGTAACCATCCATCTGAATGGTGGAATAATGAGCGAAAATATCTTCGCCGCCGCCTTCAGGGCAGATGAAACCAAACCCTTTGGCATTGTTGAACCACTTAACAGTACCCTTTTCCATGCTTCGACATCCTTCGCAAATCTTATACAAGTAAGATGGAATAAACCGGGGTCAGAGAGGGGGCTGTTCAAAACCTCGCCAACTCTAGAAATACAATTTAGAGAATTAGGGCGAGCCGTCAAGCGTTTGACAGGGGCCAGGGGGCAGGTATGAATCAAAAATTTGAAGCAGTTAACGCTATTGACAGGAATGTGACAGATGTCGCTGATGCCAACGATAGATGATAGTTATCTATCATGTGGAGTAGATTGGTCAGGCAAATAAGCTCTTGTCAGCGGCAGGGCGTTCTGCCGATAACCGTAACCGAAGATGATAACTGACAATGGGTAAAACGAACGACTGGCTGGACTTTGATCAACTGGCGGAAGAAAAAGTTCGCGACGCGCTAAAACCGCCATCTATGTATAAAGTGATATTAGTCAATGATGATTACACTCCGATGGAGTTTGTTATTGACGTGTTACAAAAATTCTTTTCTTATGATGTAGAACGTGCAACGCAATTGATGCTCGCTGTTCACTACCAGGGGAAGGCCATTTGCGGAGTCTTTACCGCCGAGGTTGCAGAAACCAAAGTGGCGATGGTGAACAAGTACGCGAGGGAGAATGAGCATCCATTGCTGTGTACGCTAGAAAAAGCCTGAATGCAGGCATAAAAATTGGGGGAGGTGCCTATGCTCAATCAAGAACTGGAACTCAGTTTAAATATGGCTTTCGCCAGAGCGCGCGAGCACCGTCATGAGTTTATGACCGTCGAGCACTTGTTACTGGCGCTGCTCAGTAACCCATCTGCCCGGGAGGCGCTGGAAGCGTGTTCTGTGGATTTGGTTGCGCTCCGTCAGGAACTGGAAGCCTTTATTGAACAAACCACACCCGTTCTGCCTGCCAGTGAAGAGGAGCGCGACACACAGCCGACGCTGAGTTTTCAGCGTGTACTGCAACGTGCGGTCTTCCATGTCCAATCCTCCGGTCGCAATGAGGTAACCGGTGCAAACGTTCTGGTCGCTATCTTTAGCGAACAGGAGTCGCAGGCGGCATATCTGTTGCGTAAACATGAAGTCAGCCGTCTCGATGTGGTGAACTTTATCTCTCATGGCACGCGTAAAGACGAGCCGACACAGTCTTCTGATCCTGGCAGCCAGCCAAACAGCGAAGAACAAGCTGGTGGGGAGGAACGTATGGAGAATTTCACGACGAACCTGAATCAGCTTGCGCGCGTGGGCGGAATCGACCCACTGATTGGTCGTGAGAAGGAGCTGGAGCGTGCTATTCAGGTTCTCTGCCGTCGCCGTAAAAACAACCCGCTGCTGGTGGGGGAATCTGGTGTCGGTAAAACCGCGATTGCGGAAGGTCTTGCCTGGCGAATTGTTCAGGGCGATGTGCCGGAAGTGATGGCTGACTGTACGATTTACTCTCTCGATATCGGTTCTCTGTTAGCGGGCACTAAATATCGCGGCGACTTTGAAAAACGTTTTAAAGCGTTGCTCAAGCAGCTGGAGCAGGACACTAACAGCATCCTGTTTATTGATGAGATCCACACCATTATCGGTGCGGGGGCTGCGTCTGGTGGCCAGGTCGATGCGGCTAACCTGATCAAACCGTTGCTCTCCAGCGGTAAAATTCGCGTAATTGGTTCGACAACCTATCAGGAGTTCAGCAACATTTTCGAGAAAGACCGTGCTCTGGCGCGTCGCTTCCAGAAAATTGATATTACTGAACCGTCGATCGAAGAAACTGTTCAAATCATCAATGGCCTGAAACCGAAGTATGAAGCGCACCACGACGTGCGTTATACCGCAAAAGCGGTGCGTGCAGCGGTAGAGCTGGCGGTGAAATACATTAACGATCGTCATCTGCCGGATAAAGCCATTGACGTTATCGACGAAGCGGGCGCTCGCGCACGCCTGATGCCGGTAAGCAAACGCAAGAAAACCGTTAATGTGGCGGATATTGAGTCCGTGGTGGCCCGTATTGCGCGCATTCCAGAGAAGAGTGTTTCTCAGAGTGACCGCGATACCCTGAAAAACCTCGGCGATCGCCTGAAAATGCTGGTCTTCGGTCAGGATAAAGCCATTGAGGCGCTGACTGAAGCCATTAAGATGGCGCGTGCAGGTTTAGGTCACGAACATAAACCGGTTGGTTCGTTCCTGTTTGCCGGCCCTACCGGGGTCGGGAAAACAGAGGTGACGGTACAGCTTTCGAAAGCGTTGGGCATTGAGCTGCTGCGCTTTGATATGTCCGAGTATATGGAACGCCATACCGTCAGCCGTCTGATTGGTGCGCCTCCGGGATACGTTGGTTTTGATCAGGGAGGTTTGCTGACTGATGCGGTCATCAAGCATCCACATGCGGTGCTGTTGCTGGACGAAATCGAGAAAGCGCATCCGGACGTGTTCAATATTCTGTTGCAGGTGATGGACAACGGTACGCTGACCGATAACAACGGACGCAAAGCGGACTTCCGTAACGTGGTGCTGGTGATGACCACCAACGCCGGGGTACGTGAAACTGAGCGTAAATCCATTGGTCTTATCCACCAGGATAACAGCACCGATGCGATGGAGGAGATCAAGAAGATCTTTACACCGGAATTCCGTAACCGTCTCGACAACATTATCTGGTTTGATCATCTGTCAACCGACGTGATCCATCAGGTGGTGGATAAATTCATCGTCGAGTTGCAGGTTCAGCTGGATCAGAAAGGTGTTTCTCTGGAAGTGAGCCAGGAAGCGCGTAACTGGCTGGCCGAGAAAGGTTACGACCGGGCAATGGGCGCACGTCCGATGGCGCGTGTCATCCAGGACAACCTGAAAAAACCGCTCGCCAACGAACTGCTGTTTGGTTCGCTGGTGGACGGCGGTCAGGTCACCGTCGCGCTGGATAAAGAGAAAAATGAGCTGACTTACGGATTCCAGAGTGCACAAAAGCACAAGGCGGAAGCAGCGCATTAATCTGATTGTTAGGTAGGTTGGTCAAGTCCGTAATCTCGAAAGAGGTTACGGACTTTTTGTTTATGGGGTGGAGGAGGTTCAGACCCTTTTTTTAATGATGATGGTAAGTTGTTGATAATTAGTGCTGCGGGAAGGTAAGGATAAAAAAGGGTGCTGCAGGAGAATGGGATGGTTTTGCTTTATTAACAACGGGCTAAACGTGTAGTATTTGAGTTCACTGCCGTACAGGCAGCTTAGAAATCGACGGGGTGCGGTAAAACCTTTGCGAACGCGTTCACTGCCGTACAGACAGATAAAATGCGAAAAAAAAGCTCGCACTTTCGTACGAGCTCTTCTTTAAATATGGCGGTGAGGGGGGGATTCGAACCCCCGATACGTTGCCGTATACACACTTTCCAGGCGTGCTCCTTCAGCCACTCGGACACCTCACCAAATTGTTTTGTCGCCTGACCTCATGGGTGGCAACGGGGCGCTACTATAGGGAGTTGGAGTAAAACGGTCAAGAAGAATTTTAATGATAATTATTGTTTGCTCATACTGTAAACAAGTTGTGCAGTATATCTACATCGAGACAAGTTACGGACTTATACTTCCAAAGTACTTCATACATATCACAAAATAAAAAGGCCGGTTAAACCGACCTTTTACTCGTTCTTTCTCTTCGCCCATCAGGCGGTAAAACAATCAGCGACTACGGAAGACAATGCGGCCTTTGCTCAGGTCGTACGGGGTCAGTTCAACAGTCACTTTGTCGCCCGTCAGGATGCGGATGTAGTTTTTGCGCATTTTACCGGAGATGTGTGCAGTAACCACGTGACCGTTTTCTAACTCTACGCGGAACATGGTATTAGGCAACGTTTCAAGAACGGTACCTTGCATTTCAATATTGTCTTCTTTGGCCATCTAATCCTCTGGGGTATCACTACCGTAATTTGAACCGGCAAGATAATGCCGAAGTTCTGTAAATAAGTAAAGATTTGCGCGCTAAATCGCAACAAACAGGTTCGGCACATTACTCCGAAAACACACGGCTAAGCCGCACCAAAAGCGCAACGTATAAGGGAGCGGTGAGATAAACGATGGGCGTTACCTGACGCGAAAAATTCCTTATCGGCAGCGGGGTAATGAGCGTAACCAACTCTGCGACCGCAATTATAACACTCTGGGGAGAAATGTGCCGAAAACATTCATTCTTGTGGTGAAAACAAGCATCGTGGTACCCAGAAATTATTCGGCAATCGTCCGAGGCGCATTTGATTGAGATAATTAAGGTAATCCCGGCGGGGAATTTCGCAGGCACCAAGCGATGCTGTGTGATCGTTAAGGACCTGGCAGTCGATAAGCTTACCGCCATGACCGATAAATTCCTCACAGAATACCAGAAGCGCCGTTTTAGACGCATTTTCCATCCGGCTGAACATGGACTCGCCACAAAATAGCGTTCCCTGGGCCACGCCGTACATACCGCCGACAAGCTCATCTTCACGCCAGACTTCAATGGAGTGGGCATGGCCGAGTTCGTGAAGGCGATGGTAGGCTTCGACCACGCCACGCGTGATCCAGGTTCCTTCTTCGCGATCGCTGGCACAGCCTTCAATGACCTGACCAAAAGCGTAATTCATCGTGACACGATAGGGCGAGCGTTTATGAAATCGCTTCATACTACGGCTGATATGCAGTGATTCTGGCCATAGCACCGCGCGGGGATCGGGCGACCACCAGAGGATGGGGTCGCCTGGAGAAAACCACGGAAAAATACCACGCTGGTAAGCCATTAACAGGCGCGCAGGGCTAAGATCGCCCCCAAGTGCCAGCAGGCCGTTAGGCTCACGTAATGCGCCTTCCGGGGAAGGGAAGGCTATTGAATGGCGAGAAAGCTGAACCAGGCGCATGACCGCAAAACTCCACGCAAGTCGGATCGTTCAATAATAGCTTACAAACCCTGCTTGAACTGGTAATAACGCCCCTGTCTGGCAAGCAGCTCTGCGTGAGTACCTTGCTCAATAATTTGCCCGTTGTCCATCACTATTATTTGTTGGAAACGAGAGAGTCCGCGAAGTCGATGGGTGACCATTAACACCGTTTTCTCACGCATCATTTCTGCAAGCAATTCAAGGATCTGGCTTTCGGTTGTGGCATCTAAGCCTTCGGTAGGTTCATCCAGCAACACCAGTGGCGCATCATGTAACAGCGCACGGGCGATAGCCAGACGGCGCAGTTCACCACCGGAGAGCTGGCGTCCGCCTTCACCTAACCAACTGTTGAGACCTGCATCCTCGAGCAGCTTCTCCAGACCAACGCGACGCAAGATCTCCGACAGAGCCTCATCACTACTGCCAGGCGAGGCGAGTAACAGATTATCACGCAGCGTGGCGCTAAACAGATGCACTCGCTGAGGAACAACGCTGATGGTCTGTCGTAGAGCCGCTTCATTCAGGCTGGCTATGGGGCTATCGTTAAGCAAAATCTCGCCCTGTTGCGGGTCCCAAGCGCGGGTCAGCAGTTGTAACAGTGTTGATTTGCCGCATCCGGTTCGCCCGAGAATCGCAATATGTTCCCCGGCGTTTACCTGAAGAGAAATCCCTTTAAGTGCCTGTTGGGATTGCTCCGGATAAGTGAACTGAACATCCCGTAATGTCAGCGAAACGCGATCGGCAACACGAGTTTGGGTATCAGGGAAGGTGACTTCCGGTTTTTGATCCGTTAAATCAGTGATCCGAACGGCAGAGGCAATGACTTGCCCCAGATGCTGAAATGCACCCGTTACTGGTGCCAGTGCTTCAAACGCGGCTAACGCGCAGAAGACAAACAGGGCAATTAACGCGCCGGGTTGAGCATTGCCGCCAACGCCGCCAGACGCCATCCACAGCATCAGGATCACCGCTAACGCGCCAATGAGTAGCATTATCGCTTGCGACAATGCGGTCAGTTCAGATTGACGGCGTTGCGCTTCCAGCCATTGAATTTCTGTATTCTCTAGTTGCGTGCGATAACGATCGCTGGCACCAAAAATGGTCAGCTCAGCTTGCCCTTGCAGCCAGGCCGTCAGTTGTTGGCGATACTGCCCGCGAAGATGAGTCAGATTTTGCCCGGTGCTTTTTCCCGCACGATAAAACAGCGGTGGCATCAGGAAAAGCGTCAGTAACATAATGCCGCCCAGCGTAAAGGCGAGGGTGAAATCAAGGAAACTTAACCCGATTGTCACCACCATAATCACCACAAAAGCGCCCACCAGCGGCGAGATAACGCGCAGATAAAGATGATCGAGCGTATCAACATCCGCCACCACGCGATTGAGCAATTCGCCCTGACGATAGCGCGCCAGTCCGGCAGGGGAGAGGGGCAGCAATTTGCTGAAGGTGTAAATGCGCAGATGCTGCAACACGCGGAAAGTCGCGTCGTGACTTACCAGACGTTCAAAATAACGCCCGGCAGTACGGGTGATTGCTGCGCCACGCACGCCCGCAGCGGGTAGCATATAGTTGAAGCTGTACAGTCCGGCAACCCCCGCAACCGCTGAGGCCGAGAGGAACCAGCCGGAAAGTGTCAACAGACCGATACTGGCGAGCAGCGTGACAATTGCCAGCACGATACCAAGACTTAACATCCATTTATGACGTTTATACAGTGCCAGATAGGGTAGCAAAGCGCGCATTTAAATCTCCTCCTGACGATGGGCCAGTAATGTGGCGAATGGGCCACCAGCCACACTTAATTCCGCGTAACGTCCTTGCTCAATAATCCGGCCATCCTGCATAACCCAAATGACATCCCACTCAGCAAGATCTTCTAACTGGTGGGTGACCATTAACGTTGTCTGGCGCAGAGAGGCGGCATTCAGCGCCTCCATTACGCGCTGTTCACTGTGAGCATCAAGGCTGGCAGCGGGTTCATCCAACAGTAATAGCGAACAGGGATTTAGTAACGCACGGGCCACCGCCACGCGCTGCGCCTGCCCCACGGAAAGGCGGGCAGCCTGGTCGCCAACAGGTGTATCAACGCCTTGTGGCAGGAGCGGTAGAAACTCGCTGACCCAGGCGTTATCCAGCGCTGCTTGTAATTCTTGTTCGCTGGCATCAGGTCGCGCCAGTAGTACGTTATCCCGCAATGTTGCTGCCGGTAATTGTGGGTTTTGCCCAACCCAGGAGAGATGTTTACGCCATGATTCTGGTGATAAATCGCGTAATTCTATCCCGTTGATTCGTAATGATCCCTGATATGAGAGAAAACCAGAAAGCGCGTTCAGCAGTGAGCTTTTACCTGAACCGCTGCGACCAACCAACACTGCACGTTGGCCTGCTGGCAAAGTAAAGTTCAGCGGTCCGGCCAGCGTTTTACCTTCCGGCGACGTGATAAACAGATCCTCGGCCTCAATGGTCACCGGATCGGTCGATGCTAATTCCACCTCGCCACGCTGCGGATGGGCGAGCGGGGTTTCCATAAACGTTTTCAGACTGTCAGCTGCACCAACAGCCTGGGCTTTAGCATGATAAAACGTACCGAGATCGCGCAATGGCTGGAAAAACTCTGGCGCAAGGATCAGGGCCAGAAAACCCGCAGCCAGCGTCACACCGGTATCGTAGTGACCAAAATCCAGCTCGCCGAGATAGGAAAAACCAAAGTAGACCGCCACCAGAGCAATTGACAGCGAGGTAAAAAATTCGAGAATGCCGGAGGATAAAAACGCCAGCCGTAGCACTTCCATTGTCCGTTGGCGGAAATCTTCCGAAGCAGAACGAATACTTTCAATTTCAGCTTCACCACGACCAAAAATACGCAATGTTTCCATGCCGCGCAGGCGATCGAGGAAATGCCCACTTAAGCGAGCAAGAGCGAGAAAGTTACGCCGGTTAGCATCGGCAGCCCCCATCCCAACCAGCGCCATAAACAACGGAATTAACGGTGCTGTGCCCAGCAGAATGAGCGCCGCAGCCCAGTTAGAGGGGAAGATCGCCACCACAATCAGCAACGGCACCGACACTGCCAGCGCCATTTGCGGCAGGTAGCGTGCATAGTAATCATGCATATCGTCAATTTGCTCGAGTACCAACGTCGCCCAGCTCCCCGCAGGTTTACCCTGAATCCACGCTGGCCCTGCTTGTTGCAGACGGTCGAGAACCTGACGGCGGATGGCAAAGCGGATATGCTGCCCGGCGTGATAACCCACCCGTTCGCGTAACCAGACCACCCATGCGCGCAGTACAAAGGTCAGAACCAGTAACGTAAAGGGAAGCAGCAGGGCTTCACGGGGAATATTCTCCATAATCATATGTTGCAGAATTCGCGCCATGAACCAGGCCTGGGCAATGATCAATATGCCGCTTACAAAGCCCAGCAGACGAGAAATATTCAGCCAACGTTGGGAGATGACGCTTTGCTGTTTTAACCAGCGGGTTAACTCTTTTTGACGGGATTTATTCATTGCACGCTTAGCAGGTGAGTTATCAGAATTATTTGCAGAGCAATGTTACAACGGGGAAAAAATAAAGGCGACCCATAGTCGCATGGTGTCGCCTTCTTTACTTTTGTTACTGATTTGTAAAATTATTTTGCGTCAGCTAAACCATCGAGGTAGCGTTCCGCATCAAGTGCTGCCATGCAGCCTGTACCGGCCGAAGTAATGGCCTGACGATAAATATGATCCATCACGTCACCCGCGGCAAAGACGCCAGGGATGCTGGTCTGGGTGGCATTACCATGAATACCCGACTGCACTTTGATGTAGCCGTTTTCCAGTTCCAGCTGCCCTTCGAAAATGGCAGTATTCGGGCTGTGACCGATAGCAACAAACAGACCAGCAACGTCGAGTGACTCGATGTTATCGCTGTTTTGCGTATCGCGCAGACGAACGCCAGTGACACCCATTTGATCGCCGGTCACTTCTTCCAGCGTACGGTTGGTGTGCAGAATGATGTTGCCGTTCTCCACTTTATCCATCAGACGCTTAATAAGGATTTTTTCCGCGCGGAAACCGTCACGGCGGTGAATCAGATGCACTTCCGAAGCGATGTTAGACAGATACAGCGCCTCTTCAACCGCGGTATTGCCGCCGCCGATGACCGCAACTTTCTGGTTGCGATAGAAGAAACCGTCGCAGGTTGCACAAGCAGAAACCCCACGGCCTTTAAAGGCTTCTTCAGAGGGCAGGCCGAGATAGCGTGCAGAAGCTCCGGTGGCAATAATCAGCGCGTCGCAAGTGTATTCGCCGTTATCGCCATTCAGACGGAACGGACGGTTTTGCAGATCCACCTTGTTGATATGATCAAAAATGATCTCAGTTTCAAACTTGGTGGCATGTTCGTGCATGCGCTCCATTAATAACGGACCGGTCAGATCGTTTGGATCGCCAGGCCAGTTTTCCACTTCCGTGGTGGTGGTCAGTTGGCCGCCTTTTTCCATGCCGGTAATCAGCACAGGTTGCAGGTTGGCGCGCGCCGCGTAGACAGCAGCGGTGTATCCCGCCGGGCCTGAACCCAGGATAAGCAGTTTACTGTGTTTGGTCGTGCCCATGAGATCCCCATAGTTGTTGGCAGACAATGGGCAGGATTGTAGGGAATTTACAGACGTAAAAAAAGAGTATGACGATTTTGTTAACAATTTGTGCAATCGGCAGCATCGATAAGCAGGTCAAATTCTCCCGTCATTATCACCTCTGCTACTTAAATTTCCCGCTTTATAAGCCGATTAAATGATGAATAAACGCCCCTGTTAATGAATATCTGGCATGTTGTACTAAAAATCGATGTTTTGCTTTGACAATCCCCTGGTGTTTTGCGAAAACATTCGAGGAAGAAAAAAAACAGTATTCTTATATGCGCATAACCATGCATGTAAATACCATGTTTACCGTGCTAGTGAAATCTACGTATGGCGTGGACAGACGCCATTCGTGATGTCGATAGCTGCCACAAGGCAACGGTCTTCTCACCGTAGACCCAGGCATTGCGCGCCGTGAATCTTCATGATTTCGGTCTATCGTGACGGGTAGCGACTCTGAACAGTGATGTTTCAGGGTCAGACAGGAGTAGGGAAGGAATACAGAGAGACAATAATAATGGTAGATAGCAAGAAGCGCCCTGGCAAAGATCTCGACCGTATCGATCGTAACATTCTTAATGAGTTGCAAAAGGATGGGCGTATTTCTAACGTCGAGCTTTCTAAACGTGTGGGACTTTCCCCAACGCCGTGCCTTGAGCGTGTGCGTCGGCTGGAAAGACAAGGGTTTATTCAGGGCTATACGGCGCTGCTTAACCCCCATTATCTGGATGCATCACTTCTGGTATTCGTTGAGATTACTCTGAATCGTGGCGCACCGGATGTGTTTGAACAATTCAATACCGCTGTACAAAAACTTGAAGAAATTCAGGAGTGTCATTTAGTATCTGGTGATTTCGACTACCTGTTGAAAACACGCGTGCCGGATATGTCAGCTTACCGTAAGTTGCTGGGGGAAACCCTGCTGCGTCTGCCTGGCGTCAATGACACACGGACATACGTTGTTATGGAAGAAGTCAAGCAGAGTAATCGTCTGGTTATTAAGACGCGCTAACACGGAACAGGTGCAAAATCGGCGTATTTTGATTACACTCCTGTTAATCCATACAGCAACAGTACTGGGGTAACCTGGTACTGTTGTCCGTTTTAGCATCGGGCAGGAAAAGCCTGTAACCTGGAGAGCCTTTCTTGAGCCAGGAATACACTGAAGACAAAGAAGTCACATTGACAAAGTTAAGTAGCGGCCGTCGCCTTCTGGAAGCGTTGCTGATCCTTATTGTCCTGTTTGCCGTCTGGTTGATGGCTGCCTTACTAAGCTTTAACCCTTCGGACCCCAGCTGGTCGCAAACGGCCTGGCATGAACCTATCCATAATTTAGGTGGGATGCCCGGTGCGTGGCTGGCAGATACGCTGTTCTTTATTTTTGGCGTGATGGCTTACACCATTCCCGTCATTATTGTCGGCGGTTGTTGGTTTGCCTGGCGTCATCAGTCCAGTGACGAATACATTGATTATTTTGCCGTTTCGCTACGCATCATTGGCGTTTTGGCGCTCATCCTTACCTCCTGTGGTCTGGCGGCAATCAACGCTGACGATATCTGGTATTTTGCCTCCGGTGGCGTCATTGGCAGCTTACTAAGCACTACGCTACAACCACTGCTACACAGTAGCGGGGGAACTATTGCGCTGCTCTGCGTTTGGGCTGCGGGCCTGACGCTGTTCACCGGTTGGTCATGGGTGACCATTGCTGAAAAACTCGGCGGCTGGATTTTAAACATTCTCACCTTCGCCAGTAATCGTACCCGTCGCGATGATACCTGGGTCGATGAAGATGAATATGAAGATGACGAAGAGTATGAAGATGAAAACCACGGCAAACAGCATGAATCGCGCCGTGCCCGTATTCTTCGCGGCGCGCTAGCGCGTCGTAAACGGTTGGCGGAAAAATTCATTAATCCGATGGGGCGGCAAACAGACGCTGCGTTGTTCTCCGGTAAGCGGATGGATGATGACGAAGAGATTATCTACACTGCACGCGGTGTGGCTGCCGACCCGGACGACGTCCTATTTTCGGGCAATCGTGCAACGCAGCCAGAATATGACGAATACGATCCATTATTAAACGGTGCGCCAATTACCGAACCTGTCGCTGTAGCAGCTGCTGCTACCACGGCGACACAAAGCTGGGCTGCGCCGGTTGAACCTGTGACTCAGACGCCGCCTGTTGCCTCTGTTGATGTTCCACCTTCGCAACCTACAGTAGCCTGGCAGCCTGTACCGGGTCCACAAACGGGAGAGCCGGTTATTGCTCCTGCACCGGAAGGTTACCCACAGCAGTCACAATATGCGCAGCCTGCAGTGCAATATAATGAGCCGCTGCAACAACCAGTACAGCCGCAGCAGCCGTATTATGCACCTGCAGCTGAACAACCTGCGCAACAACCTTACTACGCTCCTGCGGCGGAACAACCTGTTCAGCAACCGTATTACGCAACTGCGCCGGAACAGCCTGCACAACAGCCGTATTACGCCCCTGCGCCAGAACAACCGGTGGCAGGTAACGCCTGGCAAGCCGAAGAGCAGCAATCCACTTTTGCTCCACAGTCTACATACCAGACTGAGCAAACTTATCAGCAACCAGCCGCTCAGGAGCCGTTGTACCAACAGCCGCAATCCGTTGAACAGCAGCCTGTTGTGGAGCCTGAACCCGTTGTAGAAGAGACAAAACCCGCGCGTCCGCCGCTTTACTATTTTGAAGAAGTGGAAGAGAAGCGAGCCCGTGAACGTGAACAACTTGCGGCCTGGTATCAACCGATTCCAGAACCGGTTAAAGAACCAGAACCGATCAAATCTTCGTTGAAAGCGCCTTCTGTTGCAGCAGTACCTCCAGTAGAAGCCGCTGCCGCTGTTTCTCCGCTGGCATCTGGCGTGAAAAAAGCGACACTGGCGACGGGGGCTGCCGCAACCGTTGCCGCGCCAGTCTTCAGTCTGGCAAATAGCGGTGGACCGCGTCCGCAAGTCAAAGAGGGGATTGGCCCGCAGTTGCCACGACCGAAACGTATCCGCGTGCCAACTCGTCGTGAACTGGCGTCTTACGGTATTAAGCTGCCCTCACAGCGTGCGGCGGAAGAGAAAGCCCGTGAAGCCCAGCGCAATCAGTATGATTCTGGCGATCAGTATAACGATGATGAAATCGATGCGATGCAGCAGGATGAACTGGCACGTCAGTTCGCCCAGACACAGCAGCAACGCTATGGCGAACAGTATCAACATGATGTGCCCGTAAACGCAGAAGATGCAGATGCTGCGGCAGAGGCTGAACTGGCTCGTCAGTTTGCGCAAACTCAACAACAACGTTATTCCGGCGAACAACCGGCTGGGGCGAATCCGTTCTCGCTGGATGATTTTGAATTTTCGCCAATGAAAGCGTTGCTGGATGATGGTCCACACGAACCGTTGTTTACGCCAATTGTTGAACCTGTACAGCAGCCGCAACAACCGGTTGCACCGCAGCAGCAGTATCAGCAGCCGCAACAACCAGTTCCGCCACAGCAGCAATATCAGCAGCCGCAACAGCCGGTTGCGCCGCAGCCGCAGTATCAGCAGCCACAATATCAGCAGCCGCAACAACCGGTTGCGCCACAGCCGCAATATCAGCAGCCGCAACAACCAGTTGCGCCGCAGCCGCAGTATCAACAGCCGCAACAACCGGTTGCACCGCAGCAGCAGGATACCCTGCTTCATCCGCTGTTGATGCGTAATGGCGACAGCCGTCCGTTGCATAAACCGACGACGCCGCTGCCTTCTCTGGATTTGCTGACACCGCCGCCGAGCGAAGTGGAGCCGGTAGATACCTTTGCGCTTGAACAAATGGCTCGCCTGGTGGAAGCGCGTCTGGCTGATTTCCGTATTAAAGCCGATGTCGTCAATTACTCTCCGGGGCCGGTTATCACTCGCTTTGAACTTAACCTGGCTCCTGGCGTAAAAGCGGCGCGCATTTCTAACTTGTCACGGGACCTTGCCCGTTCACTTTCGACGGTGGCGGTGCGTGTCGTTGAAGTTATTCCTGGCAAACCCTATGTAGGTCTGGAGTTACCAAATAAAAAACGACAAACCGTTTATCTGCGCGAAGTTTTGGATAACGCCAAATTCCGCGATAATCCGTCGCCATTAACCGTGGTGCTGGGTAAAGATATCGCCGGTGAGCCGGTGGTTGCCGATCTGGCGAAAATGCCGCACTTGTTGGTTGCGGGGACTACCGGTTCCGGTAAATCTGTCGGTGTGAACGCGATGATCCTGAGCATGCTTTATAAAGCACAGCCAGAAGATGTGCGTTTCATCATGATCGACCCGAAAATGCTGGAGCTTTCGGTTTATGAAGGCATTCCGCATCTGTTAACAGAAGTCGTTACTGATATGAAAGATGCCGCCAACGCGCTGCGCTGGTGTGTTAACGAGATGGAGCGTCGGTATAAACTGATGTCTGCGCTGGGTGTGCGTAATCTGGCGGGTTATAACGAAAAAATTGCTGAAGCCGATCGCATGATGCGTCCGATTCCAGACCCGTACTGGAAGCCGGGTGACAGTATGGATGCCCAGCATCCGGTGCTGAAAAAAGAACCATACATTGTGGTGTTGGTTGACGAATTTGCCGACCTGATGATGACGGTAGGTAAAAAAGTGGAAGAGCTGATAGCACGTCTGGCGCAAAAAGCCCGTGCCGCGGGTATCCACCTCGTACTGGCAACTCAGCGTCCATCGGTTGATGTTATTACTGGTCTGATTAAAGCGAATATTCCGACCCGTATCGCCTTTACCGTATCCAGTAAGATTGACTCACGTACCATTCTTGATCAGGCTGGCGCGGAATCACTGCTGGGGATGGGGGATATGCTCTACTCTGGGCCGAACTCCACGTTGCCGGTACGTGTCCATGGTGCTTTTGTTCGCGATCAGGAAGTTCATGCCGTGGTGCAGGACTGGAAAGCGCGTGGTCGCCCACAGTATGTTGATGGCATCACTTCCGACAGTGAAAGCGAAGGTGGCGCGGGCGGTTTCGATGGCGCTGAAGAACTGGATCCGTTGTTCGATCAGGCGGTGCAGTTTGTCACTGAAAAACGCAAAGCGTCAATTTCTGGCGTACAGCGTCAGTTCCGCATTGGTTATAACCGTGCAGCGCGTATTATCGAACAGATGGAAGCGCAGGGGATTGTCAGCGAACAGGGGCACAACGGTAATCGTGAAGTGCTGGCCCCACCGCCGTTTGACTAATTAATGCATTGCCGGATAAGGCGCGGTAGCGTCGCATCCGGCACTCTATCAACTGAAAATTCAGTATTTTCTTCTTTCCTCAAGCTGATTATTAGCCTGGAATAGAGAGTAGAGGGAACTCCCGATCGGGAGTGACGTAATTTGAGGAATAATGATGAAAAAAATTGCCATCACCTGTGCATTACTCTCAAGCTTAGTAGCAAGCAGCGTTTGGGCTGATGCCGCAAGCGATCTGAAAAGCCGCCTGGATAAAGTCAGCAGCTTCCACGCCAGCTTCACACAAAAAGTGACTGACGGTAGCGGCGCGGCGGTGCAGGAAGGTCAGGGCGATCTGTGGGTGAAACGTCCAAACTTATTCAACTGGCATATGACACAACCTGATGAAAGCATTCTGGTTTCTGACGGTAAAACACTGTGGTTCTATAACCCGTTCGTTGAGCAAGCTACGGCAACCTGGCTGAAAGATGCCACCGGTAATACGCCGTTTATGCTGATTGCCCGCAACCAGTCCAGCGACTGGCAGCAGTACAATATCAAACAGAATGGCGATGACTTTGTCCTGACGCCGAAAGCCAGCAATGGCAATCTGAAGCAGTTCACCATTAACGTGGGACGTGATGGCACAATCCATCAGTTTAGCGCGGTGGAGCAGGACGATCAGCGCAGCAGTTATCAACTGAAATCCCAGCAAAATGGGGCTGTGGATGCAGCGAAATTTACCTTCACCCCGCCGCAAGGCGTCACGGTAGATGATCAACGTAAGTAGAGGCACCTGAGTGAGCAATCTGTCGCTCGATTTTTCGGATAATACTTTTCAACCTCTGGCCGCGCGTATGCGGCCAGAAAATTTAGCACAGTATATCGGCCAGCAACATTTGCTGGCTGCGGGGAAGCCGTTGCCGCGCGCTATCGAAGCCGGGCATTTACATTCTATGATCCTCTGGGGGCCACCGGGTACCGGCAAAACAACCCTCGCTGAAGTGATTGCCCGCTATGCGAACGCTGATGTGGAACGTATTTCTGCCGTCACCTCTGGCGTGAAAGAAATTCGCGAGGCGATCGAGCGCGCCCGGCAAAATCGCAATGCAGGTCGCCGCACTATTCTTTTTGTTGATGAAGTTCACCGTTTCAACAAAAGCCAGCAGGATGCATTTCTGCCACATATTGAAGACGGCACCATCACTTTTATTGGCGCAACCACTGAAAACCCGTCGTTTGAGCTTAATTCGGCACTGCTTTCCCGTGCCCGTGTCTATCTATTGAAATCCCTGAGTACAGAGGATATTGAGCAAGTACTAACTCAGGCGATGGAAGACAAAACCCGTGGCTATGGTGGTCAGGATATTGTTCTGCCAGATCAAACACGACGCGCCATTGCTGAACTGGTGAATGGCGACGCGCGCCGGGCGTTAAATACGCTGGAAATGATGGCGGATATGGCCGAAGTCGATGATAGCGGTAAGCGGGTCCTGAAGCCTGAATTACTGACCGAAATCGCAGGTGAACGTAGCGCCCGCTTTGATAACAAAGGCGATCGCTTTTACGATCTGATTTCCGCACTGCATAAGTCGGTACGTGGTAGCGCACCCGATGCGGCGCTCTACTGGTATGCGCGAATTATTACCGCCGGTGGCGATCCGTTATATGTCGCGCGTCGTTGCCTGGCAATTGCTTCCGAAGATGTCGGCAATGCCGACCCACGGGCGATGCAGGTGGCAATTGCGGCCTGGGATTGCTTTACTCGCGTTGGCCCGGCGGAAGGTGAACGCGCCATTGCTCAGGCGATTGTTTACCTGGCCTGCGCGCCAAAAAGCAACGCTGTCTACACTGCGTTTAAAGCCGCGCTGGCGGATGCTCGCGAACGTCCGGATTATGACGTGCCGGTTCATTTGCGTAATGCGCCGACGAAATTAATGAAGGAAATGGGCTACGGGCAGGAATATCGTTACGCTCATGATGAAGCAAACGCTTATGCTGCCGGTGAGGTTTACTTCCCGCCGGAAATAGCACAAACACGCTATTATTTCCCGACAAACAGGGGCCTTGAAGGCAAGATTGGCGAAAAGCTCGCCTGGCTGGCTGAACAGGATCAAAATAGCCCCATAAAACGCTACCGTTAATGTTATCGTTGCGGTAATGTTGTTACTGTATCCCTGTGGTCGCAGGCTGTGGCCACATCTCCCATTTAATTCGATAAGCACAGGATAAGCATGCTCGATCCCAATCTGCTGCGTAATGAGCCAGACGCAGTCGCTGAAAAACTGGCACGCCGGGGCTTTAAGCTGGATGTAGATAAGCTGGGCGCTCTTGAAGAGCGTCGTAAAGTATTGCAGGTCAAAACGGAAAACCTGCAAGCGGAGCGTAACTCCCGATCGAAATCCATTGGCCAGGCGAAAGCGCGCGGGGAAGATATCGAGCCTTTACGTCTGGAAGTGAACAAACTGGGCGAAGAGCTGGATGCAGCAAAAGCCGAGCTGGATGCTTTACAGGCTGAAATTCGCGATATCGCGCTGACCATCCCTAACCTGCCTGCAGATGAAGTGCCGGTAGGTAAAGACGAAAATGACAACGTCGAAGTCAGCCGCTGGGGCACCCCGCGTGAGTTTGACTTTGAAGTTCGTGACCATGTGACGCTGGGTGAAATGCACTCTGGCCTCGACTTTGCAGCCGCAGTTAAGCTGACCGGTTCCCGCTTTGTGGTAATGAAAGGGCAGATTGCTCGCATGCACCGCGCACTGTCGCAGTTTATGCTGGATCTGCATACCGAACAGCATGGCTACAGTGAGAACTATGTTCCGTACCTGGTTAACCAGGACACGCTGTACGGTACGGGTCAGCTGCCGAAATTTGCTGGCGATCTGTTCCATACTCGTCCGCTGGAAGAAGAAGCAGACACCAGTAACTATGCGCTGATCCCAACGGCAGAAGTTCCGCTGACTAACCTGGTGCGCGGTGAAATCATCGATGAAGATGATCTGCCAATTAAGATGACCGCCCACACCCCATGCTTCCGTTCTGAAGCCGGTTCATATGGTCGTGACACCCGTGGTCTGATCCGTATGCACCAGTTCGACAAAGTTGAAATGGTGCAGATCGTGCGCCCGGAAGACTCAATGGCGGCGCTGGAAGAGATGACTGGTCATGCAGAAAAAGTCCTGCAGTTGCTGGGCCTGCCGTACCGTAAAATCATCCTTTGCACTGGCGACATGGGCTTTGGCGCTTGCAAAACTTACGACCTGGAAGTATGGATCCCGGCACAGAACACCTACCGTGAGATCTCTTCCTGCTCCAACGTTTGGGATTTCCAGGCACGTCGTATGCAGGCACGTTGTCGCAGCAAGTCGGACAAGAAAACCCGTCTGGTTCATACCCTGAACGGTTCTGGTCTGGCTGTTGGTCGTACGCTGGTTGCGGTTATGGAAAACTATCAGCAGGCTGATGGTCGTATTGAAGTACCAGAAGTTCTGCGTCCGTATATGAACGGACTGGAATATATTGGCTAATACCCAATTTTTCTGAATCTAAAAAGCGCCTGCGGGCGCTTTTTTTGTCTCCCTTTGATACCGAACAATAATTACTCCTCACTTACACGTAATACTACTTTCGAGTGAAAATCTACCTATCTCTTTGATTTTCAAATTATTCGATGTATACAAGCCTATATAGCGAACTGCTATAGAAATAATTACACAATACGGTTTGTTACTGGAATCAATCGTGAGCAAGCTTGAGTGAGCCATTATGAAAACGAAAATCCCTGATGCGGTATTGGCTGCTGAGGTGAGTCGCCGTGGTTTGGTAAAAACGACAGCGATCGGCGGCCTGGCAATGGCCAGCAGCGCATTAACATTACCTTTTAGTCGGATTGCGCACGCTGTCGATAGCGCCATTCCAACAAAATCAGACGAAAAGGTTATCTGGAGCGCCTGTACAGTTAACTGTGGTAGTCGCTGCCCGCTACGTATGCACGTCGTGGACGGTGAAATCAAATATGTCGAAACGGACAATACCGGCGATGACAATTACGACGGCCTGCACCAGGTTCGCGCCTGTCTGCGTGGGCGTTCCATGCGTCGCCGTGTCTACAATCCGGACCGCCTGAAATATCCGATGAAACGAGTCGGGGCGCGCGGTGAAGGCAAATTCGAGCGCATTAGCTGGGAAGAAGCCTACGACATCATCGCGACCAATATGCAGCGCCTGATCAAAGAGTACGGCAACGAGTCTATCTATCTGAACTATGGCACCGGTACGCTGGGCGGCACCATGACCCGCTCCTGGCCGCCGGGAAATACCCTGGTCGCGCGCCTGATGAACTGCTGCGGCGGTTATCTTAACCATTACGGTGACTACTCTTCTGCGCAAATTGCGGAAGGTTTGAACTATACCTACGGCGGCTGGGCAGATGGTAACAGCCCGTCGGATATCGAAAACAGTAAATTGGTAGTGCTGTTTGGTAATAACCCAGGCGAAACGCGAATGAGTGGCGGTGGGGTGACTTACTATCTTGAACAGGCACGCCAGAAATCTAATGCCCGCATGATCATCATCGATCCGCGCTATACCGACAC
Organism: Escherichia sp. KCJ4928; assembly: GCF_004352695.1. NCBI lineage: Bacteria > Pseudomonadati > Pseudomonadota > Gammaproteobacteria > Enterobacterales > Enterobacteriaceae > Escherichia > Escherichia sp. KCJ4928. The sequence goes on along the minus strand of NZ_SJWV01000034.1, from coordinate 5,272 downwards.
CGGTGCCGGGCGCGAAGATGAGTGGATCCCTATTCGTCCGGGAACAGATGCCGCACTGGTTAACGGTCTGGCGTACGTCATGATCACTGAAAACCTGGTGGATCAGGCATTCCTCGATAAATATTGCGTTGGCTACGATGAGAAAACCCTGCCAGCCAGTGCGCCGAAAAATGGCCACTATAAAGCTTATATTCTGGGTGAAGGGCCAGATGGCGTGGCTAAAACACCGCAATGGGCCTCACAAATCACCGGTGTTCCGGCAGACAAAATCATCAAACTGGCTCGTGAAATCGGCAGTACCAAACCGGCGTTTATCAGCCAGGGATGGGGCCCGCAGCGTCACGCTAACGGTGAAATCGCAACCCGTGCTATCTCGATGCTGGCGATTCTGACCGGTAACGTTGGTATTAACGGAGGCAACAGCGGCGCGCGTGAAGGTTCATACAGCTTACCGTTTGTCCGTATGCCGACCTTGGAAAACCCGATCCAGACCAGCATTTCGATGTTTATGTGGACCGATGCCATTGAACGTGGCCCGGAAATGACGGCGCTGCGTGATGGTGTACGCGGGAAAGATAAGCTGGATGTGCCGATCAAAATGATCTGGAACTATGCCGGTAACTGCCTGATTAACCAGCATTCTGAAATCAACCGTACCCATGAAATCCTTCAGGATGATAAGAAGTGCGAGCTGATTGTGGTTATCGACTGCCACATGACCTCATCGGCGAAATATGCTGACATCCTGCTGCCTGACTGCACCGCTTCCGAACAGATGGACTTTGCACTGGATGCATCCTGCGGGAATATGTCTTACGTGATTTTCAACGATCAGGTGATTAAACCGCGCTTTGAATGTAAGACCATCTATGAAATGACCAGCGAACTGGCAAAACGTCTTGGCGTTGAGCAACAGTTTACTGAAGGCCGTACCCAGGAAGAGTGGATGCGGCATCTGTATGCCCAGTCGCGGGAAGCGATTCCTGAACTGCCAACGTTTGAAGAGTTCCGCAAGCAGGGGATCTTTAAAAAGCGCGACCCACAAGGGCATCACGTTGCTTATAAAGCCTTCCGTGAAGATCCGCAGGCAAACCCACTGACTACGCCATCGGGCAAAATTGAGATTTATTCGCAGGCGCTGGCTGACATTGCCGCTACCTGGGAATTGCCAGAAGGCGATGTGATCGATCCACTGCCGATCTACACGCCGGGCTTTGAAAGTTATCAGGATCCGCTGAACAAACAGTATCCGCTGCAGCTTACGGGTTTCCACTATAAATCTCGCGTTCACTCAACTTACGGCAACGTTGATGTGCTGAAAGCAGCTTGCCGTCAGGAAATGTGGATCAACCCGCTTGATGCGCAAAAACGCGGTATCAACAACGGCGATAAAGTCAGGATCTTTAACGATCGTGGTGAGGTTCATATTGAGGCGAAAGTGACGCCACGAATGATGCCGGGTGTGGTCGCACTGGGTGAAGGTGCCTGGTATGACCCGGATACAAAACGTGTCGATAAGGGCGGTTGTATCAACGTACTGACCACTCAACGTCCGTCTCCTCTCGCTAAGGGGAATCCGTCACATACAAACCTTGTTCAGGTTGAAAAGGTGTAAGGAGTAACCGATGACAACCCAGTATGGATTTTTTATTGATTCCAGCCGTTGCACCGGTTGCAAAACCTGCGAGCTGGCCTGTAAAGACTACAAAGATTTGACGCCAGAAGTCAGCTTCCGCCGCATTTATGAATATGCTGGCGGCGACTGGCAGGAAGATAACGGTGTCTGGCACCAGAACGTGTTTGCCTACTATCTGTCGATTTCATGTAACCACTGCGAAGATCCGGCTTGTACTAAAGTCTGCCCGAGCGGTGCGATGCATAAACGTGAAGATGGTTTTGTTGTGGTCGATGAAGATGTGTGCATTGGCTGCCGCTACTGCCATATGGCTTGCCCGTATGGCGCACCGCAATATAACGAAACGAAAGGCCATATGACCAAATGCGATGGTTGTTATGACCGTGTTGCGGAGGGTAAAAAGCCGATCTGTGTTGAATCTTGTCCGCTGCGGGCGCTGGATTTCGGCCCTATCGACGAGCTGCGTAAAAAACATGGCGATCTGGCGGCCGTTGCGCCGTTGCCGCGAGCTCACTTTACCAAACCGAATATTGTGATCAAACCCAATGCCAATAGCCGCCCGACCGGGGATACCACTGGCTATCTGGCAAACCCGAAGGAGGTGTGAGATGGGAAGTGGATGGCATGAATGGCCGCTGATGATCTTCACGGTCTTCGGGCAATGTGTAGCAGGTGGTTTTATCGTTCTGGCTTTGGCGCTGCTCAAAGGCGACCTGCGAGCAGAAGCCCAGCAGCGTGTTATCGCCTGCATGTTTGGTTTATGGGTGCTGATGGGCATTGGCTTTATCGCCTCTATGCTCCATCTTGGTTCACCAATGCGCGCTTTTAACTCGCTCAACCGGGTAGGGGCTTCAGCACTCAGTAACGAAATCGCCAGCGGTTCGATCTTTTTTGCCGTAGGCGGCATCGGCTGGTTGCTGGCAATGCTGAAAAAGCTGTCACCGGCATTGCGTACGCTGTGGCTGATAGTGACGATGGTTCTTGGCGTCATCTTTGTCTGGATGATGGTGCGTGTGTATAACAGCATTGATACCGTTCCGACCTGGTACAGCATCTGGACGCCGATGGGCTTCTTCCTGACGATGTTTATGGGCGGCCCGTTACTGGGTTACCTGTTGTTGAGTCTGGCTGGCGTCGATGGCTGGGCGATGCGTCTGCTGCCAGCCATTTCTGTACTGGCACTGGTGGTGAGTGGCGTGATGTCAGTGATGCAGGGCACAGAGCTGGCAACTATTCATAGTTCTGTGCAGCAGGCCGCAGCGCTGGTGCCGGACTATGGTGCGCTGATGTCCTGGCGGATCGTGCTTTTGGCCGTTGCCCTGTGCTTGTGGATTGCACCACAGCTAAAAGGTTATCAGCCTGCGGTTCCGCTACTATCCGTCTCATTCATTCTGCTTCTGGCAGGGGAATTAATCGGTCGCGGCGTATTCTATGGTTTGCATATGACCGTGGGGATGGCCGTCGCAAGCTAATCAGTAACAACCGGGGTTTCGGCCCCGGTTCTCTTTTATTTCTGCTTCGTTAACGTGTCATAACTGGTCATCAAATTACGATAATCAGGAATATGGTTAGAGAACAACGTCGCCAGTCCTTCAATATCATTACGCCAGTCACGGTGCAGCTCGCACGCCACGCCGAACCATGTCATCAATTGCGCACCTGCTTGCGACATGCGATCCCATGCCGAATGCCGGGTAATTTCATTAAAGGTCCCTGACGCGTCAGTCACAACAAAGACATCAAACCCTTCTTCAATGGCTGAAAGCGCCGGGAATGCCACGCAAACTTCGGTTACCACACCGGCAATAATTAACTGTTTTTTACCTGTCGCTTTGACTGCTTTTACAAAATCTTCGTTATCCCAGGCGTTAATATTTCCCGGGCGAGCAATGTAAGGTGCATCGGGGAATTGTGCTTTCAGTTCTGGAACTAATGGACCGTTAGGACCGGTTTCAAAACTGGTGGTAAGAATAGTAGGTAAGTTGAAATACTTAGCCAGGTCACCCAGCGCCAGCACGTTATTTTTAAACTTATCGGGTTCGATATCCCGTACAAGGGAAAGTAAACCAGCCTGATGATCAACAAGCAAAACGGCAGCATCATTTTTATCAAGACGAACATACGGTTTGGTCATCCTCTTCTCCTTTCGAGAGTCAGTGGTACGTCTGAAATCGGTCAGACGTGATGCATTGCTCTGAAAGCATAGACGGGAAATATGAGTTTGCTGTGACCATGAAATTTTTCGACTGAACGAAGCGTATGAAATTTGTGTTAGATCAATAAAAACAATCAGATGAGATTAATCATCTCTTCAGCATTAGCGTTATGAATGAGTAATATAAATCGATAATACCGCCGCTGCGATATGCGCGTATTTTCACCCATTGACAATGTTTTTGGCGGTGGCATGATGCGCATGAAATTTGAACTTCCTCACGGTTTTAATTCATGTCCACGTATACCCGGCCTGTCATGCTTTTGCTGTCTGGCCTGCTTTTGTTGACTCTGGCGATCGCGGTGTTAAATACACTCGTGCCGCTTTGGCTCGCCCAGGAACACATGTCCACATGGCAGGTAGGCGTTGTCAGCTCATCCTATTTTACCGGCAACCTTGTCGGTACATTGCTGACAGGGTATGTCATTAAGCGCATTGGCTTTAACCGCAGCTATTATCTGGCCTCCTTCATTTTTGCCGCTGGCTGTGCCGGCCTTGGCCTGATGATTGGATTCTGGAGCTGGTTGGCTTGGCGTTTTGTCGCGGGCGTCGGCTGTGCCATGATTTGGGTGGTTGTTGAGAGCGCGCTGATGTGCAGTGGGACGTCACGTAACCGTGGGCGTTTGCTTGCTGCGTATATGATGGTTTATTACGTGGGAACGTTTTTAGGCCAGTTACTGGTCAGCAAAGTTTCAACCGAGCTGATGTCCGTATTGCCGTGGGTTACAGGTTTGACGTTGGCAGGGATCTTACCGCTGTTGTTTACGCGTGTGCTGAATCAGCAGGCTGAAAACCATGATTCGACGTCAATTACGTCAATGCTAAAACTCCGTCAGGCGCGGCTTGGCGTGAATGGCTGCATTATCTCAGGAATCGTTCTGGGATCTCTATATGGCCTGATGCCGCTGTACCTCAATCACAAAGGGGTGAGCAATGCCAGCATTGGTTTCTGGATGGCGGTACTGGTCAGTGCGGGTATCCTTGGACAATGGCCGATTGGACGTCTGGCGGATAAGTTTGGTCGACTGCTGGTGTTGCGTGTTCAGGTCTTTGTCGTCATTCTCGGCAGTATCGCGATGCTTAGCCAGGCGGCGATGGCCCCAGCGTTATTCATCCTCGGTGCCGCTGGCTTTACGCTATATCCGGTGGCGATGGCATGGGCTTGCGAGAAAGTTGAACATCATCAACTGGTGGCGATGAACCAGGCCTTACTGTTGAGTTATACTGTGGGAAGTCTGCTTGGCCCGTCATTTACCGCTATGCTAATGCAGAATTTCTCCGATAATTTATTGTTTATCATGATCGCCAGCGTATCGTTTATCTATTTGCTGATGCTGCTGCGCAACGCCGGTCATACGCCGAAACCCGTTGCTCACGTGTAAATGAATTCAAGCAGAGTGTGAACTTACTGTTTCACACTC
>NZ_SJWV01000349.1:0-2014 GCF_004352695.1 Escherichia sp. KCJ4928 | reverse complement strand
GGATTAAAAGACAGAGAAATTATATCAACTTTTCACGCAGAAAAAGTTATTAATGATCTGTTAAAAAACGATTATAAAATTTCCCTTTCTCCAGATACAACTTATCGAGAGTTGAATAAAGCAGCACAGCGTAGCATTACAGCGCCAGACAGGATAGGAGAAGGAAAAACATGGGTTTATCAACGAGATACAATGATTGAAAGAGGTGATAACAGCGGTGTTCATCAGTATGGTCCAGCTGAACATTTCACTCACATTATATCTGACAAACCGTCCCCAAAAGATAAGTATGTTGCATATGCTATTAACATTCCTGACTATGAGCTGGCAGCCGATGTATATAATATTAACGTTACGTCACATTCCGGACAGCAAGAAACATTTAAAATACGAATCAATCCAGAACATCTACGGCAGACACTTGAGCGTAAATCTCTTACTGCTGTTCAGAAATCACAATGTGAAATCATCACCCCTAAAAAACCTGGCGAAGCGATTCTTCATGCTTTTAATGCCACCTACCAGCAAATCAGGGAAAATATGTCTGAGTTTGCACGTTGCCATTATGGGTATATACAAATCCCTCCAGTGACAACTTTCCGCGCCGACGGACCAGAAACTCCCGAAGAAGAAAAGGGTTACTGGTTTCATGCTTATCAACCCGAAGATCTTTGTACCATCCATAATCCAATGGGAGATTTGCAGGATTTTATTGCATTGGTTAAAGATGCTAAAAAATTTGGTATCGATATCATTCCTGATTATACCTTTAACTTTATGGGAATTGGGGGTAGTGGTAAAAATGACCTGGATTATCCCTCTGCTGATATACGAGCGAAGATCAGTAAAGATATAGAAGGTGGTATCCCTGGCTATTAGCAAGGTCAGGTTTTGATTCCATTCATTAAAGATCCAGTAACAAAAGAACGTAAACAAATCCATCCAGAAGATATACATCTCACTGCAAAAGACTTCGAAGCAAGTAAAGATAACATCTCTAAGGATGAATGGGAAAACCTCCATGCATTAAAAGAAAAGCGTTTAAATGGAATGCCTAAAACAACACCCAAAAGTGACCAGGTTATTATGTTGCAAAATCAATACGTTCGTGAAATGCGAAAATATGGCGTACGAGGTTTACGTTATGATGCGGCAAAACACTCAAAACATGAACAAATAGAAAGATCAATAACCCCACCGCTTAAAAATTATAATGAGCGGTTACACAATACTAACTTATTTAACCCAAAATATCATAAAAAAGCCGTTATGAATTACATGGAATATCTGGTAACTTGTCAGTTGGATGAACAACAAATGTCATCACTGCTTTATGAAAGAGATGATTTAAGCGCCATTGATTTTTCATTGCTCATGAAAACGATAAAAGCCTTTTCATTTGGTGGAGATCTTCAAACCCTTGCATCAAAACCGGGTTCCACAATCTCAAGTATCCCATCAGAAAGACGGATATTGATTAACATTAACCACGATTTTCCTAACAATGGTAATCTTTTCAATGACTTTCTATTTAACCATCAACAAGATGAACAATTAGCAATGGCATATATAGCCGCTCTGCCGTTCAGCAGGCCTTTAGTTTACTGGGATGGCCAAGTATTAAAATCAACGACTGAAATTAAAAATTATGATGGGTCCACGCGTGTCGGCGGTGAGGCGTAGCTTAATAAAGGTTGCTCTACCTATCAACAGCTCTACAATGAATTCCACGCATTATATATAGATAAAGCAGGAATATGGAGCGCATTTGAGGGTGTATCTGCAACTAAAAACGTTCTGGCCTTTAGTCGTGGGGATTCTGTGAACATTAATCACTCTCCTCATGATGGACTAGTTATAATAAATAAAGGAAACGAAGAAGTTGAAGGTACCTGGCCTAACAAATTGCAACCTGGAATATACAAAAACATGGGGAGTAATAGCGTTAACATTATTATTAATAATACCCGAAAAATTATCCCCCCTGGTAAAGTATTTACGCTTAGAGGCGGAA
>NZ_SJWV01000348.1:0-2025 GCF_004352695.1 Escherichia sp. KCJ4928 | reverse complement strand
GGGCTTGTGGCAGCGTCTGCCCTGGGCGCTGTTTCACTTGTCTGCCAGAATCTGATTGATGTCTGCAGACTGAATACACTGCGGGGGCCGGTCTCTCTTTTTTTCCTGACGCTTGCCGAGTCCGGAGAACGAAAAACCGCAGTGGACAAATTATTAATGAAGCCCCTGTACCAGCAGGAGATGCAGTTATATTCCAGATACAAAAGTGAACTGGCTGTCTGGAAAAACAAGGAAGAGCTTTTAAAGGCTCAGAAAAAAGCATTGTTGTCAAAACTGAATAAAGAACTCCGCAAAGGCGCGGATGAGTCAGAAACCCTCAGACAACTGGAAGTACTTCAGAAAAACAGTGCGGAAGAACCTGTGAGGTATAAATTCATTTTTAATGATGCCACGACTGCGGCAATTAAGAATCAGCTTTGTGGTAAATGGCGTTCAGTGGGTATTATGTCAGATGAAGCCGGTATTATATTTGATGGATATACCCTGTCTGAGTTGCCTTTTATTAACAAAATGTGGGATGGCTCTGTATTGTCTGTGGACAGAAAGAATGAACCCGAACAGATGATTGAAAATGCCAGAATGACGTTATCCCTCATGGTGCAACCCGGTCTTTTTGACCGATATATGGAGCGAAAAGGTTCTGTTGCCAGGGACAGTGGTTTTCTTGCCCGTTGTCTTATCAGTAAACCTGCAACCACGCAGGGGAAACGCTTTATTAACGGAGCTGTGATTCCGGGAGGATCATTAACGGCATTTCATGAACGATTAATGGAACTGGCCAGAGGCAGTATTGAAAAATCCAGTGAGGATGAACGGTATTGTCTGCATTTTTCGCCTGAAGCGCAAAAAATATTTATTGAGCACTATAATGTTCTGGAGCAGGATTTATCCCCTTCCGGACCCTTAAGCCCGTTTCGGGGACATGTTTCAAAAAAAACAGAAAACATTGCAAGAATTGCAGCGTTATTTCAGTATTTCAGCTATGGTGAAGGGAAAATCTCTGCCGATATCATGACGTCTGCTGTCGTAATAAGTTCGTGGTACACAGATGAATATAAAAAATTATTTGCGTTACCTGATGAATCTGAACTGCAGCAGAAGGACGCCGAGGAGCTGTTCGACTGGCTCATTGAGGAGTGCCGCGGAGAATGCCCGCCCCGTGTCAGGAAAAATTATATTCTCCAGTGTGGCCCGGGCCGGTTCAGAAACAGGAAAAAACTGAACGCATTGCTGAACATTCTTGAATCTCAGTTCAGGCTTTCTGTCGTGCCGGAAGGAAAAACCATGTATGTTCTGCTTCCCCAGATAGCCAGTTTAAAGTTGCCTGATGTCTCTGGTATTTTTACCTCGGGTTATCACTACAATAAGCTGAGAGCGAAGTAACCGGTGAGCAGTTTTTCTCCATTATGGTTCAGACTTAGATGATTGATTATTATGGGGATTTCATCACCGATATTCAGATGTATGAATATCGGTGATGAACTAAAGCTCAGGAGCTGCGTGGTGGTGATGAATCAACAGGCATATAACTGATACCCGCCGGTCAGAAGTTCCAGCCTGCGACTTTCCTGTCTGCGTGCCCGCAGTCCGGTGTTCAGGTGCAGCATGTGACAGAACGCACGGAGAGCGAAACGGCAGGCAGACAGGCCGTTCAGTCAGCCCTGGCACCCTGCCCGGATACCAGCTTCCCTGAAACAACTGGCATCAGGTGCGCTTATCGTCAACCGTTGTGCGGTATGCCAGGAGCACGTACTGATCCATCAGATCCGTCAGTGCTGCGCTCTGCTTCTGACGGTTGATGATCCATTCCTCCAGCTCTTTTTCTGATTTCCGTTTCAGATTCTCCGTCCAGTCGTCAAGGCAGTTTCCGGTCATTAAATCAAGCCAGCAAAGCCAGACCAGTTTGAGGCGCAACTCCGTGCCACCAAACTGACGGAAGAGGCTGATCAGTTTATTTGCCAGCGAACGCTGCCTCAGACGTTCACATTCAGACAGGAGAATGCCTTCCAGCATCGGATGATGAAC
>NZ_SJWV01000347.1:0-2028 GCF_004352695.1 Escherichia sp. KCJ4928 | reverse complement strand
GACAAACCAGTGCATTCAGCGTTTTGTTCATGATTAATGGTCTCCCTGAATCGCCGCCCGAAGGCGGCGATAACATCAGTCGTTTTCGTGTGTGTTGTTTTTCAGCAGGATGCGGGCCTGATTAACCACCGCCTGACGGCGGGTGACGCATTCCGGGACGGCGAGGCCGTAATCACGGGCGGCCCATTCACGTTTCCACAGTGCCTGTTCGGCGGTCTGAATCAGGGACGCCAGCAGTTCAGCCGGGACGGTCACCTGGCGGTTTTCGCTCACGTTGCTGATAATCTCCATCGCAGTGGCGGAAGAAATACCGGATTCAGTCCGCTGGTCTTCCGGGATGTCCTCCAGACACGCCAGGACGATCCTGATTTCATGATCGGACAGGGAAATATCCATTCCGTCAGCGAGGGCCTGAATCTCTTCCGGGGACCAGATAACCAGCATCAACGGCGTGTCTCCCGGATACTTTGCTGCCAGCGCCCGGCATAGCGTTTCGCATGTTCCGTACATTCTCGTCTCCTTCTCAATCTTTGAAGCAGGAATCCAGTTCCAGAATTTCGGTATACGCCTCCATGAACAGGCGATTGGCGCGATACAGCGTCTGGCGTGTCAGGCGTTCAACAAGCACATCGGAATCAAAGCGACAGCGATGCTCCATATCGTTCAGCCTGGCCCGAAGGTCACACATGGCACTGGCCACCTCCGCCACGTCGGCGCGCAGTTTTTCGTGTCCGGCATAGTTCATTTACGCAGCCTCCGGTTCAAACCAGTTATCATTCGCGGCCCCCTGCTGCATGGCCCGTTGCACGGCGGCCAGTCGTTGCTGTCCGGCACGGTGATACTGTTCAAGCAGCTCGATACCGATATACCGGCGTCCGGACTGAAGGGCGGCCACGCAGGTTGAGCCGCTGCCTGCAAACGGGTCCAGCACAATCGCGTTCGGGTGTGTGAAGCTCTCAATCAGTGGTTGCAGGCTGGTAACGGGCTTTTCCGTCGGGTGATGGCGGTTGCCCGAATATTTCCAGCCCAGCACGTCCGGCAGCGGGTTTTGTGGCAGATGTGGACGACCTTTTGCCAGGATGTAGGCGCATTCGTGGCGATAGCCCACATATGCGGCCTTCGATGTGTAGGTTTTGGTAAACACCAGGTGTCCGACCACGCTGAATCCCGCATTTTTCCAGGCAGACATAAAGCGATCGACGCGGTTCCAGCCATAGAAGCTCACCATCAGCGCGTCTTTTTTCAGCACGCGGTACATCTCATTACAGGCCGGTTGCAGCCATTCATCGGTTTTATCGCCAGCGATGGTGCGCCCGGAACGGTCACGGAAACCGACGAGATACGGCGGGTCGGCGAGGATGAAATCGACAGCATTGTCCGGAAACGTGGCCATAACTCGCACGCAGTCACCCAGGATAAAACGGGACATAAAAGCCTCCTTCTCTTACAGAGGGCACCGGGAGGGCACCCCTGTGGTGCCCGTTCCCCGCTGCCTGTGGGCTGTTCACCGCGTCCGGTAACGGGTCAGGCCGACCGTGGAATACCGCAGCCGTCGTCTTTCTGACGGCAAGGCTATGCCGCGAAAGCGGCTTGAAGGGCGTTCATCAGAAAAGGGCGACAGGCTGGCGTACACTGTCACCGACGCCAGCCGGGAGCGGTAAAAGCGCCCGTCCCGTGCCCGGCCGGACGCGGGACACTGACCACAGGCAGCGTTTATGCCGCGCCGCGTCAGCCGGCGCAGTAAAAAGAGGAGCACGGCGACATCCTTTACCGGAAAAGAAACGGGCGGTAGCCCGCCCGTCTCCGTCATACTTCATCCGCCATAATGCGCCACCTTGTCGACTATCCACGCAGGTCCGGTGACTTCCGGCAGCTCATCGTCATCTGTCGGGGAAGACCATTCCAGCTCCCCCCACAGCACATCAACGAGCTCTCCGCGCTCATACAACTGCCAGCCACAGAAATCACAGCCCTGTTCGGCATACCAGTGCTCCAGCGTGCAGCTGAAACGGCGGCTTAATTCTGCAA
>NZ_SJWV01000346.1:0-2048 GCF_004352695.1 Escherichia sp. KCJ4928 | reverse complement strand
CCGTTTCTTTATCCGCTAATTATTTAAAATTAAAGCCATCCGGCTGGTTTTCCAGGCTGCCGGTCAACGCCGCGAACAACACCGTTTTACCATCAATCGAAAGCGCATCGTTCACATTCAGCCAGGTGAGTTTCTCTTGCGACGTTTTCTCATCAATAGTCGAGAACAGCCCCGTCATCTGATTAGATTTCTCGGACCACATCACAGCGATACGTTGCGAGCCACAGTCATGCGGTTTGCACGCGCTCATCACCTGATACGTCTCATCTCCCAACGTTACGGTTTGTGCGGGAGTATAAGTACCGCCTTTCATCACCCAGGCAGGCAGCTTATGCCCTTGTACCATCTGATTAAATGCAGCTTTGGTGGTTTCGCCCTTTGCAAGGCTGCTAATGGTTAAATCATCCTGCGCCATTGCACTGGTGGCGATGACCAGAGCGGCGACTGTCGTTATTGCCTTAAACATCATTCCTCCCGAGCTTATCCTGCCCATGTTATTAACCTCCTAAAGCCTGGCGATAACACGATAATTTGCAAATCAGATATTTCCAATATCAGCATTTGTTATCAATTTATTCTGCGCTAAGGCAACTGCCTGATAAGGTGTTAAAGTTATAAAACCCTTCGCATAAAGGAGTTGTACACCGTGCCTGGTTTGAAGATTACGCTTTTGCAGCAACCACTGGTGTGGATGGATGGCCCTGCCAACCTGCGTCATTTTGATCGTCAACTGGAAGGTATTACCGGGCGCGATGTGATCGTTCTACCGGAGATGTTTACCAGCGGCTTTGCCATGGAAGCGGCAGCTTCGTCGCTAGCACAAAATGACGTAGTGAACTGGATGACAGCTAAAGCGCAGCAGTGCAATGCGCTGATTGCAGGCAGTGTTGCATTACAAACGGAGTCTGGTTCGGTTAACCGCTTTTTGCTGGTTGAGCCGGGCGGCACGGTACATTTTTATGATAAGCGTCATCTGTTCCGCATGGCAGATGAGCATCTGCATTATAAAGCGGGCAATGCGCGAGTGATTGTGGAATGGCGCGGCTGGCGTATTTTGCCGCTGGTGTGCTACGACTTACGTTTTCCTGTGTGGTCGCGCAATCTCAACGATTATGACCTCGCCATCTACGTTGCCAACTGGCCTGCTCCGCGCTCTCTGCACTGGCAGGCATTGCTGACGGCCCGCGCGATTGAGAATCAGGCGTATGTGGCGGGATGCAATCGCGTCGGCAGCGATGGCAACGGCTGCCATTATCGCGGTGACAGCCGGGTGATTAACCCGCAGGGCGAGATTATCGCTACTGCCGACGCGCATCAGGCAACGCGCATTGATGCGGAGCTGTCGATGGTGGCATTGCGGGAATATAGAGAAAAGTTTCCGGCATGGCAGGATGCGGATGAGTTTAGGTTGCGGTGAGTGGGGGTTGTGTTTAAGGCTGGGGGAGAGTCGGGGTAAGACTACGAAAGCCCGCTCTCCGCAAGGACTGACGCCAGATAGTTTCTGTCCATAGCTGCTTTTCGCATCTTACGTCTTAACCCTGCCTTGAATACCTTATCATTCGTCAAAATATTAATAGCGATGTGCCGTATCCCTGAAAATAATTCTGCGGCGTTTCCTCTTCTTATTTTGCAGTCGTCTTCATTCATTACCACGTCCAGACGCCAGTGCAGCTTATTCTCCACGTGCCAGTGGTTTCGGATTGCTGTGGCGAACTTTTCTGCGGTTAAATCAGCAGAACTGATATAATATCTGACCGTCATTTCTGGCTCTTTCTTTTGTTCTGCTATTATGGACCGAAAGGAGACTGCCACGCATAATTTCTTCAGTCCTTTCCATTCAAACGTGAAATCAATAAGTTCATCAGGGACATCGCAAACAATATGAAGACGGATTTCTTCTCTGCCGTGACTCTTTTCACTCATTGCGTAACTGTCATGCTCTGGATTATTTAATTCTTTCAGCGGAAATTTTTCCTCAAAGGCTTTATTTAGCCGCCCCTGGTTTCCTTTTACCGCGAATAAATAATCACCTCCCTGTTTTTGTATCT
>NZ_SJWV01000345.1:0-2053 GCF_004352695.1 Escherichia sp. KCJ4928 | reverse complement strand
GATGATATCTGCCTTGCGCATCCCCTGCATGTGAGGCAGCAGGTCACGGACTGAAAGTGCCTGGGTGGTCCTCCAGACGGTGACGTCCACCTGTTCCGCATTTTCCCAGGCGTGCCATGTTCTCTGCGTCACGCCAAATTCTCTGGCCGCTTTTTCGCGTGACCAGAGCATGCTTTTTCGCCAGATTCGCAGTTCCCATCCGGTCATAAAACACCTTTGAAAAAGTGAAAAAACTTCACTTTATTTTATCATCACAATTGCCAAATCAGCGCGATAAATAAGTGTAAAAAAGTGAAGAAATTTCACTTTTTTTAGTTATAGATGTCGTGCGGTTTTCTCTGTTTTCACCTGTGCGGGAGTGGTGCGCCAGTGACCACGACATGCCATTGTTGTGCTGTCGTTTTTCTTCAGTCGCGCCGGATGCGGCGCTCCCTGCACACCTGACGGTGTGTAAGGCCACTGCGCCTGATGGCGCAGCTGTCTCTGCCTGTCTGCCGCCGCACTGCGGCCCGTTCTCCGCAGACGGACTTTCCGGGGGTGCATACACGACCACATCCCGTTTCAGTCGTCCAGGGGAGAGATGTACCAGCCACAAAACTTTTTGCCGCAGGCGTCAAAAACTTTTGCGTCTGCCCCGGACAACTGCCCCGTGACGTGGTGAGCGTCCCCCGTCGGAAAGGTCCACTGCGGGGAAATCCCCGAAGACCCGGACGGCAGAAGGAGCTTCGCTCCTCCGGGAAATGACCTGGCTGACCCGGCAGTCGTGACGATGAGGAGACAATGTGATGAATCAGACTTTACCCACTGCTGACCTGAATACTGCCGGCACGACAGATGTTATTCCGTCTGTGGCTATCGACCGTATCATCGCGCAGCGTAACGAAGGTATTGCACTATTCATGCAGGCGATGGAATGCCTGGCGACAGCGCGCAGGATTCTGCTCGATGCGTCAGGTGATATTTTTCTTTACGGGTTTGAAGACTACGTGACTGATTCCGTTCGTCGCATGGATAAACCGGAAGAAGCGAAAAGGAATATCACCCGTCTTGCCGACCGGAAAATCTGGGACCGCCTGATGACAGATACGGGCATGTACACCTTCATGAGTTCATGCCAGCGTGATGAGTGGAATAGCCAGCTGATGAGCGACACCTGTCCTGAAATAACCCTGGACAATGTACTGGCAACATTCCGCCATCTGAATGCCAGTAAGATGCAGACATTTGAACAGGGACTGATTGATATCTGGCGGAAATTGTCATGGGATTACAGAACCAATAATCCCTGCCGTCTGGGCAAGAAAATCATCATTGAAAACCTGCTGTACCGCTGGAGTAACGGGCGTGTGACGCTGGACTGCAGCGGACGGGAGGCACTGGATGACCTGGTACGTCCGTTTTATCTGCTGGAGGGGCGCAACGTTCCTGACTTCCGGAGCAGCATCGGTGCGCAGTATGGTGAATTTCTCGGGAACGGCGACAATGTCGGTAAGTTGTTAGAAGGGGAATATTTTACGGTGCGTGGCTACCAGAAAGGGACCGTACACATTGTCTTTAAGCGTTCTGACCTTGTTGAAAAACTGAATGATATTATTGCACGGCATTATCCTGGTGCATTGCCGCCACGAGTCTGATTAAACAGAAAAGCCCTGGTATTTATGCCGGGGCTTTTTTTCTGTAATCATCATAATCTCAGAACACAATGTGACATTGTCACATCAATTGTTGTTCATATCGATGTCATCTTTTCTGCCTGAATCTGTCTTTTTAGGTGCTGTTTTAGAGGAAGAACGGCGGGATGGTTTTTTCGATTCTGCTTCCCGAATAATGTCACGAAGTGCTTTCTCCCCTACTTCATATCCTGCATTTTTGAGCGTGTCACGAACATCTGCCAGTGTATAACCCTTTGTCCTTACCAGGACAATGATGTCATCACGAATGGCATCAAGAAAATCACGCAATGTTTTCCGTTGAGCGGTGAGGTCCGGCAATTCTGATAAAGCAGCTTTTGCCAGCTGGATGTCATCATCTGAGTAAAATTTTTTAGAAGCCA
>NZ_SJWV01000344.1:0-2093 GCF_004352695.1 Escherichia sp. KCJ4928 | reverse complement strand
GTAATGGTCACCGTCACTGGCTTCATTTCGTACCCGCCATAGGTCAGGGCGTTAAATGTGAACGTATAGACACCAGGCTTGCTGGTACTAAATTTACGCGTGATTTTTCCGCTCACGAAATGGTCATTTTTCGACGGCAGGAACTGATAATCCTTCTCCGTCACCCCTTCCGGCGTCTGAATGTCGACCCACATATTCCCGCCAACGGGGTTATTTGCCGACATCAGTGTCACCTCCAGCTTCGCAGTCGATTTCCCATCCGCCACCAGAGATTGCATATCAGATGATGCGGTGAGTACCGCATTTTTATCATCCGCAACGAATTTAGATTCGGCAGTTTTCGTTGATACCTGACCGTTGGTCTGGCTCACTTGCGCCTTGAGTGTGTATGTCGCCGCAACAGTAGTGGTAGCGGTGAAAATAGCCTGCCCTTGCTCATTCGTTGTCGCAGTGCCATTCGGTTCCAGGTTTAACGAAGCAGGGCTGGCAGTCAGCGTCACCTCGCTATCTTTCAACAGGTTGTTATTGGCATCAGTCACCGTAACTTTATACGTTTGTTTGGCTTTGCCGTCCGCCAGCGCATAGTTGCCAATTACCTCAATACCGGAGACGGTTGCGGTAGCCTTATCGGCTACAAACGTTATAGTCTGCGTATTCGAAGGCTGGCTATTCCCTGCCGATGCCGTGATCTCATACGTTCCGGCAGTCACTGAAACCACCTGCAACTCTGCTTTCCCCACACCGTTGGCTTTCACCCAGACATTATCGCCTGTAAGCGGCTTGACACCCCGGGGCAGATTAAAGGTCACCAGGCTCCCTGGAACAGGGTTACCATTTTTATCCTCAACGGTCGCCGTCAGCGTAAAGGCATCTTTGCCGTTTGCCACTTTTGGCGCGGCGCTATCAACCTCCAGACTCGCCTGACCGGTACTGAAATCCGCCTTGAATTTCACCGTAACCGTCTTCTGAGCATTATTCACTGAGGCCGTGATGCTGTGTTCCCCGGCAACCGTTGACATCAGCTCAATGTCGGCTTTACCTGCCGCATCGGTTGTTACCGTATTCCCCGTCTTGCTGGTCACACCTTTCGGCAGAGTCAGCGTCACATTTTGTCCCTGCAACGGGTTACCATAGGTATCCCAACCATTCGCCGGGCGTTCCTGATAATCCTCAATATCCGGCGATTTTTTCCAGCCAGAAGCCCGAATATAACCATTGGCGCTCAGTTTCAGATAATCGCGCCAGTATTCCGCACCAACACCAATGCGGGTATGACTACGGGATAAATCATGGTCGATAAAGGTGTTCACCCCCGCCATCCAGTCATTTCCTGAAAAATGACGCCAGCCAAAACCAATATTTGACTGAGTACGATCGTCGGTACGATGTATTGCTCCCTGAGTGAACAACATATTTGTTGGCGTATCATAAATCGGATAAAGCATTTCCAGCGAAGAATCCTTCAGCGAGAAATCTTTATCGACATTCAGTTTGACGCGCGCAGTACCATATTTCCCGAGCCACTCCTGTATTTCCTGGTTAGCTTTAGCTGTGGCCATTCCGGTAATAAAGTTACGTGTCGCATCGCTATCTGGCTGACTGCTTAAAAATGTCCCGGCATTTGCGGCAAACGACGCGACATTTTTCTCCACGTTATTATCAGCAGTTACCGTAGTATTTCCCATGCTCAACCGTGGCTGAACCGCATGCTGCGCACGTGCCGCCATTACTGGGGTAAAGGTGACAGCGAGTGGAAAAAGAACCTGAACAGAGATATTTGCCCACGCCACGCAGCGGGCCAGAACTGAATAACGAAATCGTGGTTGTTTATGACCTGTTTTATAACGCGACATTGAGATAATTTCCTGATGAACGAATTAACGAACATAGGCAGACACAAATAATGGCGTCTGCTTGTCAGAAAAACCGGGGATTTCCCGATTTCCTTTTCCGCAGAAAAGGAAATACCTTTATGTAAGAAAGTGCACCGCCACCTAATATATCCAGTGTCTGTAGCCACTCATCAGGTGGTTGGGCGCGGGATTATATTTTTATTTATGGGTGAAAATTTAGCTTTTTGTGCAAGTCATTAA
>NZ_SJWV01000343.1:0-2140 GCF_004352695.1 Escherichia sp. KCJ4928 | reverse complement strand
GACCACGGTCATTCCGTTTCCAGCGTTGTGATCTTACCCAGCAATAGTGGACTCGCGGCTAAGTGAGTAAACTCTCAGTCAGAGGTTACTCACATGACAAAATCTGTATCAACCAGCAAAAAAGCACATAAACAGCATTAGCCTGAATTTCGCAGTGAAGCCCTGAAACTTGCTGAACGCATCGGTGTTGCTGCCGCAGCCTGTGAACTCAGCCTGTATGAATCACCGCTCTACAACTGGCGCAGTAAACAGCAACATCCACAGACGTTCTTCTGAACGTGAGCTGGAGATGTCCACCGGGATTGCACGTCTCAAACGCCAGCTGGCAGAACGGGATGAAGAGCTGGCCATCCTCCAAAAGGCCGCGACATACTTCGCGAAGCGCCTGAAATGAAGTATGTCTTTATTGAAAAACACCAGGCGGAGTTCAGCATCAAAGCAATGTGCCGTGTGCTCCGGGTGGCCCGCAGCGGCTGGTATACATGGTGTCAGTGGCGTACAAGGATAAGCAAGCGTCAGCAGTTCCGTCAGCACTGCGACAGCGTTGTCCGTGAGGCTTTTACCCGGTCAAAACAGCGTTACAGTGCACCACGCCTGACGGATGAACTGTGTGCTCAGGGTTACCACTTTAACGTAAAAACAGTGGCGGCAAGCCTGCGCCGTCAGGGGCTGAGGGCAAAAGCCTCCCAGAAGTTCAGCCCGGTCAGTTACCGTGCACACAACCTACCTACGTCAGAAAATCTGCTGGAGCTGAATTTTTACGCCACTGACCCTGACCAGAAGTGGTCGGGAGACATCACTTACGTACATGCAGATGAAGGCTGGCTATATCTGGCTGTGGTCATTGACCTGTGGTCACGTGCCGTTATTGGCTGGTCAATGTCGCCACGCATGACGGCGTAACTGGTCTGCAACGCCCTGCAGATGGCGCTGTGGCGGCGTAAGAGACCCCGGAACGTTATCGTTCACACGGACCGCGGAAGCAAGCACTGTTCAGCTGATTATCAGGCTCTGCTGAAGCGGCATACCGTAAGAGCTCGAAAAACAGGACAGAAGTGGAACTGAGTACACTAACGTGGGGGGGCAGGTATAACAATCGACGATTGCTGGAAAGGCTGGGCCATATTCCTCCGGCAGAAGTAGATAAAGCTTATTATGCTTCCATTGGAAACGGAAACAATTATCTGGCTGCCTGAGTTTACGGATAAAATGCTCTCTAGGAAATCCGGGGCGGCTCAGCCAGAACAATGAAACGGGGTCTGTGGGCAGACAAAAAACCTGTTCCACCATGGCTGTGGCGAAAAGAAAATAAAAATAGCCACAATAATTATAAATAAGACATCTCACAGAAATATATTTCCTGCCGTTTTATTTCCCCTGCCAGTCCCCAACGGGAAATAACCTCCAGATATTACACAGATGTGAATAATAAACCTGTTCGATGTATCCGTCACAAAAGAGTTGATGTTTGACTCAGAAGAAAATACGCCTGAAGTTAAGGAAGGCTTCAACTTCATGATTGTTCTGACATGAACATATATCCCTCTGTAGCGCCCTGCCTTTCATAACATTTCTGTTACAGCAACAACGAAAGACAACAGCAATGTCGGCCTTTTACGTCCACATGAATATTCCACTTATCCGGAATTGTGACACAGCCCCTGAATACAGGATTGATTGCCAGTGCCCACAAATGGCACATTTTCAGTAAGATTCTGAATGTTACATTCCCCCGTCATGTGTGGCACAACTGTCACCGGGAAAGAAACGGAAAGCACATGAAAAACATCAAAACTCACACCGGACTCCTTATCCACAAAGAACAAACGCGGCGCGTTCGTCTTCATGAAACGCCGGCCGCCTGGTGCCACACGCACCGGGAATGCTACAGCAAAACGACCGGTCGTCGCTGCGGCAGCCCTGAGAGTCTCAGCAGGCTGATTCTGAGCAGCATTCAGCCCATAGAATGAGATGACCCGTATGAATGATGGCAGACAGACGCCTCCGTCCCCTGAGGCATGGAAAATCCGGTTTCTGGCGAACGGTACACCCGGCACATGGTTTTACACGGATGACGCAGCCGTCACAAAAGAGTGGCTGCGGGCACATTGTGACGATGTGGAAGTGATCCCCCTGTGCC
>NZ_SJWV01000342.1:0-2225 GCF_004352695.1 Escherichia sp. KCJ4928 | reverse complement strand
CTTAGAGTATCGCGGTATCGTTTTGTTTTGCAGCACTATTTTTATTACATTCACTCAAAACATATTACGTCTTGTTTCATCTTTGTTGATGATGTTTTATCATGCCTGCAAAGATTAAATAATCAGCATTTACCCGCCGTATCCTGGAGTTGTTTCGTGTCAGATCAGATTATCGCCCGCGTCTCGCAATCCCTTGCCAAAGAACAGTCACTGGAAAGTCTGGTCCGACAGCTTCTGGAGATGCTGGAAATGGTCACTGATATGGAATCAACCTACCTGACCAAAGTGGATGTCGAAGCGCGCCTGCAGCATATTATGTTTGCCCGTAACAGCCAGAAAATGCACATCCCGGAGAATTTTACCGTCTCGTGGGATTACTCGTTATGCAAACGCGCTATTGATGAAAACTGCTTTTTCAGCGATGAAGTCCCTGACCGTTGGGGCGACTGTATTGCGGCACGCAATCTTGGAATCACCACATTTCTGAGTACACCAATTCACTTACCGGATGGATCATTCTATGGCACGCTTTGCGCCGCCAGCAGTGAGAAGCGCCAGTGGAGTGAACGCGCGGAACAGGTTTTACAGTTATTCGCTGGACTGATTGCACAATATATTCAAAAAGAGGCACTGGTTGAACAGCTGCGCGAAGCCAATGCCGCGCTGATTGCGCAATCGTATACCGACTCGTTAACCGGGCTACCGAATCGGCGGGCGATTTTTGAAAATCTGACGACGCTGTTTTCTCTCGCCCGGCATCTTAACCATAAGATAATGATCGCGTTTATCGATCTGGATAACTTCAAATTAATCAATGATCGTTTTGGTCATAATAGTGGCGATCTGTTTCTCATTCAGGTTGGCGAGCGCCTTAATACGCTCCAGCAAAATGGCGAAGTTATTGGTCGTCTCGGCGGTGATGAGTTTTTGGTTGTTTCACTAAATAACGAGAATGCGGATATTTCGTCGCTGCGAGAACGTATTCAACAGCAAATACGTGGAGAATATCACTTAGGTGATGTTGATTTGTATTATCCTGGTGCCAGTCTTGGCATTGTAGAAGTCGATCCTGAAACGACCGATGCAGACAGTGCCCTGCATGCTGCCGATATCGCGATGTATCAGGAGAAAAAACACAAACAGAAAACACCTTTTGTCGCGCATTCAGCGCCACATTCCTGAGGCGTATTCACATCCTTTTGATTGGTGATAACATGCGAATCGGTATTATTTTTCCGGTTGTAATCTTTATTACAGCGGTCGTATTTTTAGCATGGTTTTTTATTGGCGGCTATGCTGCCCCGGGAGCATAAAGATGAAAAAAACAACGATTATTATGATGGGTGTCGCGATTATTGTCGTACTCGGCACTGAGCTGGGATGGTGGTAACGTCACCTCTAAAAAATAGCAAAGGCTGCCTGTGTGCAGCCTTTGTGCAATTTAAGCGTTAACTTTTAATCTTCCTGTAGATAAATAGCACGACAATCGCACCAATAACGGCAACCACGAAGCTGCCAAAATTGAAGCCATCGACTTTACCAAAGCCAAACAGCGTGCTGATCCATCCGCCAACTACGGCACCGACTATCCCCAGCAGGATAGTCATAAAGAATCCACCACCATCTTTACCTGGCATGATCCACTTCGCCAGAATACCGGCAATAAGCCCAAAAATAATCCATGACAGAATGCCCATTGTTTCCTCACTTATCTGTTTTGCATTAGCGGGTTAGTCGCTGATAAAAAGCATAGCACAACATCGGGAGGGCAAGATTTGTGACGAGCATCACGGAGGATTTTTTTGCGATGGCGCAGAAATTGCGCCATCAACGATCGGTGATAATTACCAACCACAAACATCATGTTCGTTTTCCGTGTCTTGACATCCTCCACGCCCTGAATGACGAGGATCCCTGCTACGTTCAGGCTGTCGCCTGAATCATTTCGGTGGGTTCCTGCTTCAACGAGCGGCCTGACTGCACCATCTCTCCACAGGCAAGAACGGCGTGCCCCGCCGCTAAAATGTTACGAGCGCCGTTTACATCGGCGTTCGCTGTATATCCACATACCTGGCATCTGAATTGACTTTGTGACAGGCGATTTTCTTTCGCTGTATGACCACAGCACGCGCAACGCTGGCTTGTGTACGCTGGCGGAACAGCAAGCACCTGACCGCCACTCCAGAGCTGCTTGTACTCAAGCTGGCGGCGCATTTCATACCAGC
>NZ_SJWV01000341.1:0-2273 GCF_004352695.1 Escherichia sp. KCJ4928 | reverse complement strand
GGCAGAACCGTCAGCAGGTCAAACGGCATGGTTTTTTCCGGCAGTACGTTGTCACACAGACGGTTCCACCACACCGATACATCCTCGTTACTCCAGAAGCCACACCAGTCACCTCTTTTTGCGGTGAAAAGCGCGGTGATGGTATCCCTGACATCGTCCGGTAATCCTTCCCAGCGACGCTGGCCAGTACCGCTCTGCAGCCAGAGTTCATGCAGCATCAGGCAGTTTTGCTCATCCAGCAGTACACCGTTCTGCAGGTGTGTCAGCCAGCGGGTGAACGCGATATTCTCCGGCGATACAACGCCACGCCCGGCAGCCGTCAGTCCGGGGCATGGTTCAAACCGCACATCTTCAGTGGTCTGCAGAAGTCCGGCACTTCCGGCCAGAAACAGCTGAATACCTTCATTTGTGGCGCGGCGATAAAACGGTGTGACGGCACCACTGGCCAGTCGTTTAATCTCAGCAATCTGTGCCGGTTCGGCAGAAAAATACATACGGTTACTGCACCAGTTTGGCATGGGAATTCTCCTCTCACATGCGGCCTCCATCAGGCCGTGCCGGCACGTTAACCGGGCGACCGCATACGAATGCAGGTGCGGCCCCGAAGCCGCAGCGCGTGGAGGAGGAACGACGAAACGTGACCGGGTGAGGAGGCCGGCGACAGCGACACATTTGCATCGGATGCAGCCCGGTTAACGTGCCGGCACGGCCTGGTTAAGTAGTTTCCGTCTCAGTTCGTGACGCAAAATGAGAAACCAATAAAAACTCAAAACGAGTCACAACAAGAGCATGAAGAGACTCTAAAAGAGCAACACCGCTTGACACAGACTCAAAATGAGACACAATAAGAAACAACAAAAACTCAAAAAGATGCACTAATATAAAGGATGCTCAATTTGAGATAAACACAAACTCAAAACGAGGCAAAAAGAATGCTAAAAGTATCATGCGATGATGGTTCAACTAACGTAAAACTGGCCTGGCTTGAAGATGGAGAGGTAAGAACCAGTCTGTCAGGAAACAGCTTTAAAGAAGGCTGGAACCCGGGACTGTTTAATGCCGGCAAAGTTTACAATTACGTCGTGGATGGAAAAAAATACACCTATGATTTGGGCAGTACTGCTGTCATAGGTACAACACATGTCAGTTATCAATACAGCACCACCAATTTGCTTGCCATACATCATGCACTGCTGACATCCGGCCTTCAGCCACAGGATGTAGAACTGACAGTGACATTACCTGTAACCGAATTCTTTGATAATGACAATCAACCAAATGAAGAAAGAATAGAAAGAAAAAAGGCAAATGTTCTCCGTGAGATATCTCTGAATAAAGGGGAAACATTTAAAATTAAAAAAGTTAATGTAATGCCTGAATCTTTGCCAGCTGCATTTGAATCACTAAAAAAAGATAAAGTAAACAAACTTGAACGCAGCCTGATTATCGATCTTGGAGGAACCACTCTGGATTGTGGTTTAATTCTCGGTGCATTTGAAGGCATTTCTGAAATCCGTGGGTATTCAGAAATCGGGACATCCCGCATAACTCATACCGTCATGAATGCACTAACAAAAGCCTCCACACCCTGCAATTATTTTATTGCTGATGAGTTAATAAAAAACAGGCATGATAATGAATATCTCCAGACATTAATAAATGATGTAGCTGAAATAAAAAACATTACTCATGTAATAGACAGGGAAGTGAAATCTCTGGCAGAAAGCATCAGGCAGGAAATTTCAACATTCTCAGGAATGAACCGAATCTATCTCACTGGCGGAGGAGCCGAGCTTATTTACCCTCACATAAAGCAATATTTCCCGAATCTGAAAGTGAACAAGGTGGATGAACCTCAGTTTGCATTGGTGAAAGCAATGGTGCATGCGTAATGGAAAGCAGTGATCCGAAAAAAAGAAAGAAAGTTGTGGCATACCTGCACCCGACACTTTACCCGCAGGACAGCCTGACACAACAAACAATAGACTCTCTCCCGATACAAATGCGAGGAGACTTCTACAGACAATCTCTTATTTGCGGAGCAGCTCTTTATTCTGTTGACCCCCGACTGTTAACGCTAATCAGTGGTTTTTTCAGTGAGAAAATCACTGCAGAAAATCTGGTAAAACTTATAGAGCAAACAACAGGATACACATCCACATCAATTGATATAAATGTGTTAAAAAACATTATAGAGGCATCTTCAGAAAACAAATCAGAGAGCATCGCTTCAAAAGATGATTTCGAAGAACAAACCAGACGCAATCTTTCTA
>NZ_SJWV01000340.1:0-2274 GCF_004352695.1 Escherichia sp. KCJ4928 | reverse complement strand
TTCGATAACGGTGCACCCGATCTCAATATCAAGCCAGGCCAGAAAGTTGTATTTGATGTGGATGTTGAGCACGGTCCGTTGCCCATCACAATGTTAATGCATGGTAATGTCATCCCAGCACTGGCAGCGGCAAAAGTGAACTTAGTGAATAATGAACTGACACAACCGCTATTTATCGCCGCGAAAAATAAATCGCCCGTGGAAGCGACATTGCGATTCGCGTTTGGTGGCTCATTCTCTACGACATTAGATGTTGCCCCTGCAGAGTATGGAAAGTTTTCTTTTGGTGAGGGCCAGTTTACTTTTAATGGTGATGGTAGTTCATTGTCTAACCTGGATGTTGAAGGCAAAGTCGAAGATATTGTTCTGCAATTATCACCAATGAACAAAGTAACGGCAAAAAGTTTTACCATTGATTCTCTGGCGCGATTAGAAGAAAAGAAATTTCCGGTTGGTGAAGGCGAGTCGAAATTTAATCAGATTAACATTATCAATCACGGGGAAGACGTTGCCCAAATCGATGCTTTCGTTGCAAAAACCAGGCTGGATCGCGTTAAAGACAAAGATTATATCAATGTCAATCTGACCTACGAACTTGATAAGTTAACAAAAGGGAATCAGCAACTCGGTAGTGGTGAGTGGTCATTGATTGCTGAATCTATTGATCCCTCAGCGGTGCGCCAATTTATCATCCAGTATAACATTGCAATGCAGAAGCAGCTTGCTGCACACCCTGAGTTAGCAAACGATGAAGTTGCTCTGCAAGAAGTGAATGCTGCATTGTTCAAAGAGTATTTACCGTTATTACAAAAAAGTGAGCCGACCATTAAACAACCGGTAAAATGGAAGAACGCACTCGGCGAACTAAATGCCAATCTGGATATCAGTATTGCCGACCCAGCCAAATCTTCATCATCCACAAACAAAGATATTAAATCGCTCAATTTTGATGTGAAGTTACCGCTTAATGTCGCCACAGAAACCGCAAAACAGCTTAATTTATCTGAAGGAATGGATGCGGAAAAAGCGCAAAAGCGGGCTGATAAACAAATCAGCGGGATGATGACCTTAGGTCAGATGTTTCAGTTAATCACGATTGACAACAATACCGCCTCGCTGCAACTGCGTTATACACCGGGTAAAGTTGTTTTTAACGGACAGGAGATGAGCGAAGAAGAATTTATGTCTCGTGCCGGACGTTTTGTTCATTAAAATACTCACTCGCCTCTGCTCATTCAGAGGCGAGCAAAATTTACTTGTCCTGCCGCTGTGATGACATCAACGACGTCAGAAGTCGGTCTTTTTCCTGCCACAGTGAGTTCAGCCATTGCTGAAAATGGCGCTTAAAGCTTTTGTCATTGATGTAGTCGCCATGTAACTCATCGGCAATAGGCTGTAAATCCACATGAACGACAATTCGCGACAGTTTACCGCTTAACATATCGAAGAACGGCTGACGGTTATTGTCCGGATAACACAGCGTAACATTAAGCAGTTTATCGAATTGTTTACCCAGTACATTTAGCGCCATCGCAATGCCTGCCGCCTTTGGTGGCAACAAGTTTTGAAAAGTGGAGTGGGTTTGCTGATGTTTTTCTTGCGTGAAACGGGAGCCTTCAACGAAATTGACAATGGTGGTGGGATGCAGGCGAAACTTTTCACAAGAACGCCGAGTGGTTTCAACATCTTTACCACGTCGCTCCGGATGACGTAATAAATAAGCGCGGGAATAACGCTTCATAAACGGCATATCCAGCGCCCAGCACGCCAGGCCAAGAAATGGCACCCAGGCCAGCTGTTGCTTGAGGAAATATTTATTCATCGGAATGTGCTTACGAAACAGCACGCACAGTACGACAATATCTGCCCAACTACGGTGGTTACAAATAAGCAGATACCAGTTCTTCTTACTTAACCCTTCCAGCCCGTGAACTTCCCATTGCAGGTGTGGGTTCAGATGCAGTAATACCGCCAGACCTTCACACCAGCAATACATCATAAAATCACAAAAACGCGAAACCTTTCGCCAAATGACTGGCACAGGTAGCAATAGTTTTACAATCCCGGCAATGATGATCGGGACGGAACAAAAAATAGTGACCAAAATGGTCAATACGATACTCAGCAAAAGGGTTATCGCAGCGAGTATTCTCGTCATAATGAATTTATTCAAAAGGTTAGCCATAGACAGTGCGCTAAAGAAGCGCAAGGCGCAGATTTTAGCAGAAAACGACCCAAATAACGGATGATCCTTAAGGAGAAAAATAATTCATA
>NZ_SJWV01000033.1:0-32123 GCF_004352695.1 Escherichia sp. KCJ4928 | reverse complement strand
ATTATACTCAAAAAGGATGATGTCACTATCATTGAGTTGAGACATATTTATTCTGTATCCAAAATTTTGGCAAAAATAAGTTACGGGTTACAACGATTTTCGAATCGTTCTTTCCCTGATTTTTGTGGCTTTTGCTTCTGCTTGCGACAGCAGTCCTTGTTCCTGCTTGAGAATGTCTTTAAGCGGGGCGGCAAAATACACTTTCATAAACCGCCAGATATCCCGCTGAGTCAGGCCGATATTCATCGAAGAAAAATAAAGCCCAATAAGATCTTTATCCCGCCAACGACGTGGAACGCGCGTGCGAAGCTGCGCCCGGTGCAGGTCAATTACCGAAATTTTTAACTCCTCTTCCTTACCGGAAAAAGGCAAGTGCAGCAGGAAATGACAGATATAACAGTCACGGTGGTTAATGCCCGCAGCATGCATATCGCGCACCATCGTCGCGACACGCTTAATAAGCATACGCTTTACGCGAACATCTGGAGGGTTAGTCGCCCAGTCAGCACTGTAATCTTCAAGACTTATGGTTGGTGTCAGATCTTCGGTAATAATAAATGAAGTTCTGGTCAGCGGATTCATGCCTTTTTCGCCAAATGCCACCCCATACATAGTATCAACGCCGACATCCCGCAGTCGATGAATCGCATTCCATTCGCGGTCAGCGCCTAATACTGGCATCCGCAATGAGAGTAAATTTTTGATTATCTCTTTCAGGGTCGTGCCGCGATGCCATTTGAGAAAATAGCTTTTGCCCGCCATTTCAAAGCGCAGAGTACGGCGAGTTTCCAGTTCACGAAATACCTCACCCTGCAAGGTTTTAACTTCCTCAAAAGGATCTTTGCCGCGCCATAACGTGGCAAACGGCTCTTTAAGTTCAACCATCCAGACCACCCGTTATGATATCCGCCGCTTTCTCTGGCAGACTGTATAAATCTTGTGTATCAGCATAATGTCGCGCATTTTCCGCCCAGGCCTGGCGCAATGAAGATTGCGTTAACGCTTTGCGTAAAATCTCATTCAATGTTTCCTGGCGGAATGGCTCAGCAATAGCCTCGCCGCAATTAGCGTCGACAATATAATGCGCATAGCCACAAACGGCTGTTGTTAGTACCGGTAATCCTGCAGTAATCGCTTCCAGCAGCACAATTCCCGCCGCTTCCTGGTAGGCAGGATGCAGTAATAAATCCGCCGCCGCCATTAATTCCGAGACATCATTGCGCCCCGAGAAAAAGTGAACATTACTGCGCACGCCGCGTTTTTCTGCCAGCGCCTCAAATTTTCGCGGTTTATCCTGCCCAACAACATATAGCAATGTGTTGTGGCGCAGCGAATCCGGTAACGAAGCAAGTGCTTCAATGGAACGATCGACACCTTTACGCGTGAAGTCTGAACCGACCTGCAACAATAAATATTGTTGTTCGGTTATTCCATTCTTCTTACGGAAGATTTCACGGCTATTGGCTGGCTGCTGGCTATATTTACGATCAGGATAAATCCCCGGTGGCAGAATATGAAAACGCTCCGCTTCAGTCTGATAATGTTTCTGGAAATCGGCGATTTGCTTATCTGTCAGCATCAGCAACTGTGTCGGCTTACCCTGTTCGAAGGTTGCCCGCTCAAAGGCGGCATAATGGCGATAACGTGACGTCAGGCGATAGAAAAAGCCTTTTTCCTGCGCTACTTTCTCGGCATAACAAACATCAGCGGCATAATAAACGTCCAGCCCCGGCATTTTGTTGAATCCAACGACTTTATCGACGGGATGTTCGCGTAAATGTTTTTGCACCCAGGCAAAATACTCCGCATTGCGCCCGTGATTGGTATGCGATTTAACCGGCACTTTGATCAGTTCAAATACATCAGGGCATTCGCCTTCCCACGACTGGGTATAAACCCGAACATGATGACCTCGGGCGGCGACTGTCTGAGCAATACGCATAAAATCACGCTGCAAACCGCCAAAGGGAAAATATTTATATAAACAAAAAGCAACGATCATAACGACGTACCTGTCGTGGAGGAGGGCAGTAATTTATCGACAGCAGCAATGACATCTGCCGCCGGAATAACCGAAAGATACATCTCATTTCGGTCACGCTGATCGCGCGTTGGCATTTCCCGGTAATCTCCCGCCCAGAATTGAATCATGTTATTTGACCAGGGACGCCAGAAAATATGATCTGTCGCACCAAACAGCGATATCAGCGGCGTATTAACTGCAGCGGCAATATGCGCCGGTGCGGAATCAACGCCAATAAACAGCTGCGCATGATCGATTAACGCACCAAGTTCCGGGAAGGTCACCTTTCCAGCCAGCGCCGTTACTGGTGGCGTCTGGCATCCCTGCGCAATTTCATTGACGCAGGCCAGATCGTCTTTATCTGGGCCGGACGTCAGAACGACTTCATAACCACGAGCATGTAAGGCATCAATCACAGCGGAAAACTTGGCGTTGTCCCAGCATTTGAAGATTTGCCGCGCCGTAGGTTGGATAACCACATAATTTTGTCCAACACCAGCGTGATCAAGTTCGCGACGCATACGTTTCCAGCTTGCAGGCGGGTAACTCATGGTTGTCTGCTTCACCAACGAATCAAGTCCCAATGGTGTCAGCACGGATAAGTTACTTTCCACCACATTTCCACCCTGCAACGGCACCAAATGGGTGAAACTTTTACGCCAAAAAGCAGACTGCCGATGATGATAATCCTGGGAAATTTTCACACGGGCATTTAATAAGCGAACCAGTATAGCAACCATCCATTGATCGGTAAGATTGACGATAAGGTCATACTCATTGGCACGTAATACCTTGATGAGATGAAAAAAGTTGGCAATTTTTTCTGAGGCTTTTGCTTTTTTATTTTTTATGCCGTAGAGCGCGTTAATCTCTGGATTTTCAGACAGGATCGGGATGGTGTCCTGATAAAGCAGCACATCGATTTTTGCGTCAGGGTAATTTTTTTTCAGCGAACTAATGACGGGAGTAGTTAATAACATATCCCCATGAAAACGCATCTTAATGAGCAAAATTCTTCGAAATGGCTTATCCACAAGTAACTCTTTTTGTTGAGATTATCCGATTAAGGTGAAGCAGAAAAAGCACGCTACCGCCCCAGGCTCAACAGCTACCTGAATACTGATACCGCACTGATATTGACGCGCTAGTGTATCACTTCTTTCGCGGCAATCCGACCCGAATGATTTTTAAGCACATTGTTGATTTTCAATAAAGAAATCAATCAAATAAAAGCATTAGTAACCATATTCTTTTACTGTTGCTCTGCGATTCCTTCCTGCACGTACTGCAGAAATCAATGAATCGCATAAAAATACAAAAA
Organism: Escherichia sp. KCJ4928; assembly: GCF_004352695.1. Lineage (NCBI taxonomy): Bacteria > Pseudomonadati > Pseudomonadota > Gammaproteobacteria > Enterobacterales > Enterobacteriaceae > Escherichia > Escherichia sp. KCJ4928. Next base: position 28,779 of record NZ_SJWV01000033.1, on the reverse strand, counting down.
AAGTATAGATGTTCAGCAAGAATTGGCGGGTAAATTGCTATTTAAGTCAAAAACGGGAAAAGTAATGGTAAAGCCACAGCTAAATACATAGAATCCCCAGCACATCCATAAGTCAGCTATTTACTATGCTCGAATTGCTTTACACCGCCCTTCTCTACCTTATTCAGCCGCTGATCTGGATACGGCTCTGGGTGCGCGGACGTAAGGCTCCGGCCTATCGAAAACGCTGGGGTGAACGTTACGGTTTTTACCGCCATCCGCTAAAACCAGGCGGCATTATGCTGCACTCCGTCTCCGTCGGTGAAACTCTGGCGGCGATCCCGTTGGTGCGCGCGCTGCGCCATCGTTATCCTGATTTACCGATTACCGTTACAACCATGACGCCAACCGGTTCGGAGCGCGTACAATCGGCTTTCGGGAAGGATGTTCAGCACGTTTATCTGCCGTATGACCTGCCCGATGCACTCAACCGTTTCCTGAATAAAGTCGACCCTAAACTGGTGTTGATTATGGAAACCGAACTATGGCCTAACCTGATTGCGGCGCTACATAAACGTAAAATTCCGCTGGTGATCGCTAACGCGCGACTCTCTGCCCGCTCGGCCGCAGGTTATGCCAAACTGGGTAAATTCGTCCGCCGCTTGCTGCGTCGTATTACGCTGATTGCTGCGCAAAATGAAGAAGATGGTGCACGTTTTGTGGCGCTGGGCGCAAAAAATAACCAGGTAACCGTTACCGGTAGCCTGAAATTCGATATTTCTGTAACGCCGCAGTTGGCTGCTAAAGCCGTGACGCTACGCCGCCAATGGGCACCACACCGCCCGGTATGGATTGCCACCAGCACTCACGAAGGTGAAGAGAGCGTGGTCATTGCCGCACATCAGGCATTGTTACAGCAATTCCCGAATTTATTGCTCATCCTGGTACCCCGTCATCCAGAACGCTTCCCGGATGCGATTAACCTTGTCCGCCAGGCTGGACTAAGCTATATCACACGCTCTTCAGGGGAAGTCCCCTCCACCAGCACGCAGGTTGTAGTTGGCGATACGATGGGCGAGTTGATGTTACTGTACGGCATTGCCGATCTCGCCTTTGTTGGCGGTTCACTGGTTGAACGTGGTGGGCATAATCCGCTGGAAGCTGCCGCACACGCTATTCCGGTATTGATGGGGCCGCATACTTTTAACTTTAAAGACATTTGCGCGCGGCTGGAGCAGGCAAGCGGGCTGATTACCGTTACCGATGCCACTACGCTTGCAAAAGAGGTGTCCTCTTTACTCACCGACGCCGATTACCGTAGTTTCTATGGCCGTCATGCCGTTGAAGTACTGTATCAAAACCAGGGCGCGCTACAGCGTCTGCTTCAACTGCTGGAACCTTACCTGCCACCGAAAACGCATTGAGGTTGTTATGCAAAAACGGGCGATTTATCCGGGTACTTTCGATCCCATTACCAATGGTCATATCGATATCGTGACGCGCGCCACGCAGATGTTCGATCACGTTATTCTGGCGATTGCCGCCAGCCCCAGTAAAAAACCGATGTTTACCCTGGAAGAGCGTGTGGCACTGGCACAGCAGGCAACCGCGCATCTGGGGAACGTGGAAGTGGTCGGGTTTAGTGATTTGATGGCGAACTTCGCCCGTAATCAACACGCTACGGTGCTGATTCGTGGCCTGCGTGCGGTGGCGGATTTTGAATATGAAATGCAGCTGGCGCATATGAATCGCCACTTAATGCCGGAACTGGAAAGTGTGTTTCTGATGCCGTCGAAAGAGTGGTCGTTTATCTCTTCATCGTTGGTGAAAGAGGTGGCACGCCATCAGGGCGATGTCACCCATTTCCTGCCGGAGAATGTCCATCAGGCGCTGATGGCGAAGTTAGCGTAGCGTTTATGCCGGATGGTATGCCATCCGGCGCGCATGAATTACTTCTGGCACTGCCGACAATAAAACGTTGCCCGCTGCGCATGTTTAGTCGCCACAATCGGCGTACCGCACACCCGACACGGCTCACCTTTTCGCCCGTAAACCTGCAATTCCTGAGCGAAATAGCCCGGTTTACCATCACTTTGCAGAAAATCTTTCAGCGTTGTACCACCCTGCTCAATCGAACGCAGCAACACCGCTTTAATCACCCGAGCTAACAATTCACACTCTGCCAGCGACAGTGATGACGCCAGCCGATCCGGATGGATCCCCGCCGCAAACAGTGATTCGCTGGCATAGATATTCCCTACCCCTACCACCAGCTTGTTATCCATCAGCCACGGTTTAATCGCCGTTTTTTTCTTCGCGCACTTCTGATGCAGATACTCACCATTGAAATCGTCGCTAAGCGGCTCCGGTCCAAGATGAGCCAGCACGTTGTGCCCTTCCAGCTCTTTGGTCCACAGCCAGGCACCAAAGCGGCGCGGATCGGTGTAGCGCAGCACTTTGCCGTTGCTCATCACCAAATCCACATGGTCATGCTTTTCAGGGGGAAGTTCTTCTGGAAGGATGCGCAGGCTGCCAGACATCCCTAAATGAATGATAATCCAGCCCTCAGGCAGCTCCAGCAGCAGATATTTAGCCCGCCGCTGCACGCTAAGCACTGGTTGGTCGCTTAAACGGTAGATCTCTTCTGAAACCGGCCAGCGCAAGCGTCCGTTGCGCACCACTGCATGAAGAATGGTTGCACCAACGAGATGCGGTTCTATGCCGCGGCGGCTGGTTTCAACTTCGGGTAATTCAGGCATAGCATCTCCAGGAATGAACAGATGCAGTCAATATGGGGGCAAGCAGATAACAAAAAACCCCGCCGGAGCGAGGTTTTTTGTTACATCAAAGCGAGAATTATTTGATTTTCGCTTCTTTGTAGATCACGTGCTGGCGAACAACTGGATCGAATTTTTTCAGTTCCAGTTTTTCCGGCTTAGTACGTTTGTTCTTCGTAGTGGTATAGAAGTGACCAGTACCAGCAGAAGAAACCAGCTTGATTTTCTCACGAATACCTTTAGCCATGATTTATTTCCTCTAAGTACTTAGTACTTTTCGCCACGGGCACGCAGTTCAGCCAGAACTGTATCGATGCCTTTTTTATCGATTACACGCATACCTTTAGCAGATACGCGCAGGGTGACAAAACGCTTCTCGCTCTCAACCCAGAAACGGTGAGAGTGCAGGTTCGGCAGGAAACGGCGTTTAGTCGCGTTCAGTGCGTGGGAACGGTTGTTACCGGTCACCGGACGCTTGCCAGTAACTTGGCAGACTCGGGACATGTCTATTCTCCAAAAATCAAATTAGCTCGAGCTTCGTATGGGGTATTGGCGCCTCGTCAGGCTTTACAGCCCGGTCATCGCAGTTCTATGTGAACTCTCGATTGCCAGGCCCAAATGCCAAACCCGAGATTCTCAAAGGTGGCGTAGTATACGCTGACTCAGCGATGTGCTCAAGTCCCGAACAGACAAAGATCCCGAAGGATCGCGCATAGCGGGTTAAATCCAGCCGCGTTCGGCAAAAGAAACATACTCTCCACGCCCAATCACGATATGGTCGAGCACGCGTAAATCCATGAACTGACAACTCTTTATTATCCGTTCAGTAATGAGTTTATCCGCTTTACTGGGTTCAGCACAACCCGAAGGGTGATTATGTGCAAGGATCAGCGCCGAGGCGTTTATTTTTATCGCTTCGCGGATAATTTCCCGAGGATGGACTTCAACATGGTTTAGCGTGCCGGAAAAAAGACGGCTATGCGTTATAACCCGGTGTTGGGAGTCGAGAAAGATCACCATAAAGATCTCCCGCTCCTCACCCGTGAGCTGGCTTTGTAAAAATTCCCTCGTCATCTCCGGGCTGAGTAAAGGGCTTTCTTCACGCATCCGCACGTTGTAGTAACGCCGCGCCAGTTCAGCAATCCCCTTTAACTGGGCAAATTTCGCCACGCCAATTCCATGAACGCCACTAAATTGTTCATATTCAGAGGTTAACAAGCCATAAAGAGAGCCGAAATTCTCCAGCATCTCTTTTGCCAGGGTTAATACATCTTTACCGCGCGTTCCGGTACGCAGAAATAGCGCCAGCAGCTCGACATCCGTTAAGGCGCTAATACCAAACTTCAGCATTTTTTCGCGCGGCATCAACAGCTGTGAATTGTTTTTCACCTTCACCTCCTTTGTGGTGCTCGCATCCTGTCATAGCCGTTCCGTTAAATCGACGGCCAGTTTTCAATCCTGGAAAGCGCCTCGCAAAGTGATTCTCAGGTGAAGGCACGACAACAAAAGTATTGTGATAAAATCGCCAACTTCTGGTGTCACCCAACAGGAAAAATCATCATGAGCCTGGCCGGTAAAAAAATCGTTCTCGGCGTTAGCGGCGGTATTGCTGCCTATAAAACCCCTGAACTGGTGCGTCGTTTGCGCGATCGCGGGGCCGACGTCCGCGTAGCCATGACCGAAGCGGCAAAAGCCTTTATCACCCCACTTAGCTTGCAGGCGGTTTCTGGTTATCCCGTTTCCGACAGTCTGCTGGACCCGGCAGCCGAAGCCGCTATGGGCCATATTGAGCTGGGTAAATGGGCTGATTTAGTGATTCTCGCCCCTGCCACGGCAGATTTGATTGCCCGTGTTGCTGCCGGAATGGCGAATGACCTGGTATCGACGATTTGTCTGGCTACACCTGCGCCTGTAGCCGTGCTCCCCGCCATGAACCAGCAGATGTACCGTGCCGCTGCCACGCAGCATAATTTAGAGGTGCTTGCTTCCCGTGGTTTGCTCATCTGGGGGCCAGACAGTGGCAGTCAGGCTTGTGGTGATATCGGTCCTGGGCGAATGCTCGATCCGTTAACCATTGTGGATATGGCGGTAGCGCATTTTTCGCCCGTCAACGACCTGAAACATCTGAACATTATGATTACCGCCGGCCCGACGCGTGAACCGCTCGATCCCGTGCGTTATATCTCTAATCACAGCTCCGGCAAGATGGGTTTTGCTATCGCCGCCGCCGCTGCCCGTCGTGGCGCGAACGTCACGCTGGTATCAGGTCCGGTTTCACTACCGACGCCACCGTTTGTTAAACGTGTTGATGTGATGACCGCGCTGGAAATGGAAGCCGCCGTGAATGCTTCTGTACAGCAGCAAAATATTTTTATCGGCTGCGCCGCCGTGGCGGATTATCGCGCAGCTACCGTGGCCCCAGAGAAAATCAAAAAGCAGGCCACGCAGGGTGATGAATTAACAATAAAAATGGTTAAAAACCCCGATATCGTCGCAGGCGTTGCCGCACTAAAAGACCATCGACCCTACGTCGTTGGATTTGCCGCCGAAACAAATAATGTGGAAGAATACGCCCGGCAAAAACGTATCCGTAAAAACCTTGATCTGATCTGCGCGAACGATGTTTCCCAGCCAACTCAAGGATTTAACAGCGACAACAACGCATTACACCTTTTCTGGCAGGACGGAGATAAAGTCTTACCGCTTGAGCGCAAAGAACTCCTTGGCCAATTATTACTCGACGAGATCGTGACCCGTTATGATGAAAAAAATCGACGTTAAGATTCTGGACCCGCGCGTTGGGAAGGAATTTCCGCTCCCGACTTATGCCACCTCTGGCTCTGCCGGACTTGACCTGCGTGCCTGTCTCGACGACGCCGTAGAACTGGCTCCGGGTGACACTACGCTGGTTCCGACCGGGCTGGCGATTCATATTGCCGATCCTTCACTGGCGGCAATGATGCTGCCGCGCTCCGGATTGGGACATAAGCACGGTATCGTGCTTGGTAACCTGGTAGGATTGATCGATTCCGACTATCAGGGCCAGTTGATGATTTCCGTGTGGAACCGTGGTCAGGACAGCTTCACCATTCAACCTGGCGAACGCATCGCCCAGATGATTTTTGTTCCGGTAGTACAGGCTGAATTTAATCTGGTGGAAGATTTCGACGCCACCGACCGCGGTGAAGGCGGCTTTGGTCACTCTGGTCGTCAGTAACACATACGCATCCGAATAACGTCATAACATAGCCGCAAACATTTCGTTTGCGGTCATAGCGTGGGTGCCGCCTGGCAAGTGCTTATTTTCAGGGGTATTTTGTAACATGGCAGAAAAACAAACTGCGAAAAGGAACCGTCGCGAGGAAATACTTCAGTCTCTGGCGCTGATGCTGGAATCCAGCGATGGAAGCCAACGTATCACGACGGCAAAACTGGCCGCCTCTGTCGGCGTTTCCGAAGCGGCACTGTATCGCCACTTCCCCAGTAAGACCCGCATGTTCGATAGCCTGATTGAGTTTATCGAAGATAGCCTGATTACTCGCATCAACCTGATTCTGAAAGATGAGAAAGACACCACAGCGCGCCTGCGTCTGATTGTGTTGCTGCTTCTCGGTTTTGGTGAGCGTAATCCTGGCCTGACCCGCATCCTCACTGGTCATGCGCTGATGTTTGAACAGGATCGCCTGCAAGGGCGTATCAACCAGCTGTTCGAGCGTATTGAAGCGCAGCTGCGCCAGGTATTGCGTGAAAAGAGAATGCGTGAGGGTGAAGGTTACACCACCGATGAAACCCTGCTGGCAAGCCAGATCCTGGCCTTCTGTGAAGGTATGCTGTCACGTTTTGTCCGCAGCGAATTTAAATACCGCCCGACGGATGATTTTGACGCCCGCTGGCCGCTAATTGCCGCGCAGTTGCAGTAATATGACGCCGGATGACTTTTCATCCGGCGAGTTTCTTTAAACGCCAAACTCTTCGCGATAGGCCTTAACCGCCGCCAGATGTTCCGCCATTTCCGGCTTCTCTTCCAGATAGGCAATCAGATCTTTCAGGGTGATGATAGAGATCACTTTGCAGTTGTAATCACGCTCAACTTCCTGAATCGCCGAAATCTCGCCGCGCCCCCGTTCCTGACGATCAAGCGAAATCAATACGCCAGCAAGCGTCGCGCCATTAGCCTGAATAATCTCCATCGATTCGCGAATCGCCGTTCCGGCGGTGATCACATCATCTACCAGCATTACGCGTCCTTGTAACGCGCTACCAACCAGATTGCCGCCTTCACCGTGGTCTTTTGCCTCTTTGCGGTTAAAGCAGTACGGCAGGTCAAGGTCATGATGCTCCGCCAGCGCCACGGCGGTAGTGGTCGCAATCGGGATCCCTTTGTAAGCAGGGCCAAACAGCAGATCGAACTCAATGCCAGAATCCACCAATGCTTCAGCGTAAAAACGGCCTAACAGTGCCAGGTCGCGCCCGGTATTAAACAGCCCGGCGTTGAAGAAATAGGGGCTTTTGCGCCCGGATTTCAGCGTAAACTCGCCAAACTTTAACACCTGCTTGCTAAGCGCAAATTCAATAAACTGGCGCTGATATGGTTTCATGCCTTCGCTCCTCATCTTACTTTTCTACAGACAAAAAAAAGGCGACTCATCAGTCGCCTTAAAAATCAGTTTGCCAGCGCCGCCTTCTGCGTCGCTACAATGGATTCGATTCCCCCTCGGGCCAGCGCCAACAAGGTGAGTAGCTCTTCATGGGTGAACGGCTCGCCTTCTGCCGTCCCCTGCACTTCAATGATGCGCCCGTCTTCGGTCATCACTACGTTCATGTCGGTCTCTGCGGCTGAGTCTTCAACGTATTCCAGATCGCAAATTGCTTCACCGTTTACAATACCGACAGAAACTGCGGCTACCATCCCTTTCATCGGGTTGGTTTTCAGCTTGCCGTTTTCCACCAGCTTCTGTAGCGCATCTGCCAGCGCCACGCAGGCACCCGTAATCGACGCGGTACGCGTGCCACCATCAGCCTGAAGCACGTCGCAGTCCAGCGTAATGGTGAACTCACCCAGCGCTTTCAAATCTACTGCCGCGCGAAGAGCACGGGCGATCAGACGCTGGATTTCCATTGTGCGTCCACCCTGCTTACCTTTCGCCGCTTCACGAGCGTTACGGGTGTGGGTAGAACGTGGCAGCATGCCGTACTCTGCGGTGATCCAGCCCTGGCCCTGACCTTTCAGGAAGCGCGGCACGCCTTCTTCAATAGAGGCGGTACACAACACTTTGGTATCGCCAAATTCGACCAGCACCGAGCCTTCTGCATGTTTTGTATAGTTACGAGTCAGGGTAACGGGACGCACCTGATTATTGCTACGGCCTGCTGGACGCATATTGAAATCTCCGGCTTGAAACAAATGTGGCTGCGCATTATACGGACTTCCGGCGGTTATTCCTATCCTGACAAGGCATCGATGGCTATAATCCTTCCACCTCTCCTTTTATAAACAGGAACGTCTATGATCCGCAGTATGACCGCCTACGCCCGGCGTGAAATCAAGGGTGAATGGGGGAGCGCAACCTGGGAAATGCGCTCGGTAAACCAGCGTTATCTGGAAACTTACTTTCGTCTGCCGGAGCAGTTCCGTAGCCTTGAACCTGTCGTTCGCGAGCGTATTCGTTCTCGCCTGACGCGCGGTAAAGTGGAATGTACCCTGCGCTATGAGCCAGATGTTAGCGCGCAAGGTGAGCTGATCCTCAACGAAAAACTGGCTAAACAGCTGGTAACTGCCGCGAACTGGGTAAAAATGCAGAGTGACGAAGGGGAAATCAACCCGGTTGATATTCTACGCTGGCCGGGCGTGATGGCAGCCCAGGAGCAGGATCTTGACGCCATTGCCGCTGAAATTCTCGCGGCGCTGGATGGTACGCTGGACGACTTTATTGTCGCGCGCGAAACCGAAGGTCAGGCACTGAAAGCATTGATCGAGCAGCGTCTGGAAGGCGTCACCGCCGAAGTGGTCAAAGTCCGCGCCCATATGCCGGAAATCCTGCAATGGCAGCGTGAGCGTCTGGTCGCGAAGCTGGAAGATGCTCAGGTTCAGTTGGAAAACAACCGTCTGGAGCAGGAGCTGGTTCTGCTGGCACAACGAATTGACGTTGCCGAAGAACTGGACCGCCTGGAAGCGCATGTCAAAGAGACCTACAACATTCTGAAGAAAAAAGAAGCCGTTGGTCGTCGTCTGGACTTTATGATGCAGGAATTCAACCGCGAGTCGAACACTCTTGCGTCGAAGTCTATCAATGCCGAAGTGACAAACTCCGCGATTGAGCTGAAAGTGTTGATTGAGCAGATGCGCGAGCAGATTCAGAACATTGAATAACTCGTAACGCCAATTCTTACTTTTCAGCCTTCACAAATGCCGCCCACTCAAACAGAGCGGCATTTTTCTTCCCCGCAACTTCAATTCTGTTTTGCGTGCCTGCTCCAGATTTTGCGATGTTTTTTTGCCCAGCACACTGAGAACGTGAGATACTCACAACTGTATATAAATACAGTTACAGATTTACTTTCTTTGCAATCGATATCACATGGAGTGGGCAATGAACGAACATCATCAACCTTTTGAAGAAATACGGCATTATGGCACTGAAGGGCAAGAATTTTGGTCAGCTAGAGAATTGGCACCGTTACTGGATTATCGGGACTGGCGCAATTTTCAAAAGGTACTGGCCCGCGCGACTCAAGCGTGCGAAGCCAGCAATCAAGCTGCATCTGACCATTTCGTTGAAACCACCAAAATGGTTGTATTAGGTTCAGGGGCTCAACGAGAACTTGAAGATGTTCATCTCTCCCGCTATGCCTGTTACCTGGTAGTACAAAACGGCGACCCTGCGAAACCGGTTATTGCGGCAGGGCAAACTTATTTTGCTATCCAGACCCGACGGCAGGAGCTGGCTGACGATGAAGCTTTCAGGCAACTTCGTGAAGACGAAAAGCGTCTTTTTCTGAGAAATGAATTGAAAGAACATAACAAACAATTGGTTGAGGCAGCGCAGCAAGCTGGGGTAGCGACAGCTATCGATTTCGCCATATTTCAGAATCATGGTTACCGGGGGCTGTATGGTGGATTAGATCAGAAAGCCATCCATCAGCGGAAGGGGCTGAAAAAGAGTCAGAAGATCCTGGATCATATGGGTTCAACAGAACTGGCGGCTAATCTCTTTCGAGCTACCCAAACAGAAGAAAAACTCAAGCGGGATGGCGTGAATTCAAAACAGCAAGCTAATACCACACACTTTGACGTGGGTAGCAAGGTGAGGCAAACCATTCAGGAACTTGGCGGAACCATGCCTGAGGAGTTGCCGACCCCGCAGGTCAGCATCAAGCAGTTGGAAAACAGTGTAAAAATTACAGAGAAGAAATAGCAGAAACTAAAAACTCTTTTTGTTGATTGAGATACCCGATGCGTAAGCCAAAGTCCAGGTGCGGTGAACACAATGGCTAAACATTGCACCTTTCTTTTCCACCCCTCAATTTTAACCTATTTTTTCTTATGCATTTTCTCAGACAAGAAGTCAGAAGAATGCATCTACGCTACAGAAAATAGCGATTTCACATAACTACAAGTTATCAATTTCCTCTCACCTTAAAAAATCTCAATCGTGACAATACGCACAAATCGCTACCCTGCCAGACAGATTTTTAGGGAGAGAACCATGCTGTTACACATTTTGTATTTGGTTGGCATTACTGCCGAAGCCATGACGGGGGCTCTGGCGGCCGGGCGACGCCGCATGGATACATTTGGCGTAATTATTATTGCGACCGCCACCGCAATTGGCGGAGGGTCAGTGCGCGATATTCTGCTGGGCCACTATCCGCTCGGCTGGGTCAAACACCCGGAATATGTGATTATCGTCGCTACCGCCGCAGTACTCACCACTATCGTTGCTCCTGTAATGCCTTACCTGCGCAAAGTGTTTCTGGTGCTCGATGCGCTTGGACTGGTGGTCTTTTCTATCATCGGCGCACAGGTTGCACTGGATATGGGGCACGGCCCAATTATTGCCGTTGTCGCGGCGGTAACCACCGGCGTGTTTGGCGGCGTTTTGCGCGATATGTTCTGTAAACGTATCCCACTGGTATTCCAGAAAGAGTTGTATGCCGGTGTCTCATTTGCCTCCGCCGTGCTGTACATCGCGCTGCAACACTATGTTTCTAACCATGATGTGGTAATTATCTCCACCCTGGTATTCGGCTTTTTTGCCCGCTTACTGGCGCTACGCCTTAAGCTGGGATTACCGGTCTTTTACTACAGCCACGAAGGACACTAAGGTTCAAAACCTGTGATCTGCTGGGCAGCCAGCCAACTGCCCAGCTTCTTGATTTGCGCATTTTCCTTCCATTCAATAACCTGTCTGGCGCGCCCCGATCCAGTCCCCGGCAGCTGCTGCCAGAACTGCTCCGTGCTAAATAAAAGTTGCGACCAGGACCGTTCATCACTGGCATTAAGCGCCGCCCGGGTTAGCGGTATTCCCATTGCCATCACCCAGCGAGTAAAAGGCTGCTTACGAGCCAGATTAAACCGATGCCATAGCTGCGCACTTTTACTTTTCGCGATCCCCGGCGTGTTCTGTAATTGCTCTGGCGTTAATAAAAGCCAGGAAAAGATATGCTCAAAGCGATGAGTCTGATGCAGCGCGCGCCAGCCGGCCTCACCAATACCATCCAGCCCCAGAACCTGTTTTGACCCCAGCCAGACTAAGCGTGAAATGAACTGTTCCTGACAAACATCAGAAGCAAAGTAGCAGGTCAACGAGTTAAAGCGGTTTTCTGGTGGTGTCGGTTTTGTACGTTCTGCACCGCGCCAGACCACATCATCAATGCGAGGAATACCCTGACCGGCAAGGCTGACGAGGATCTGATCACCAGGCGCAATATCCCACTCCTGCCAGCGCCTGACGGAACCAATATTCACCCGCTGGACTTTTTTATCATCCAGCATGACAGGTGCGAGTGACGCAACCACCGATATTTTACCGCTCTTACCCACCGCAAACTGAATCGCCTTCACTTCGGCAACCTGAGCTACAGGTTGATATTTCCAGGCCACCAGCCATTCTGCCTGGCCTGGTAGCCAATGGCGGGATTCGGGTTCTTTCGCCCCTCGCACAACCACGCCATCGGTGACGAAGGGTAATTTCGCTTTCCACCACTCATTGCGTACGCGCGCAACCTCATCAGCATTTTTAACCGCACGGGTATACCTCTGCGTTAGAGTAAAACCTGCGGTAGCCAGCTCCTTTAAACGATCGGTCATTAACTGCGGTCCATCCGGCCATGCCCAGACAAAAACGCCCAGAGAATTCAGCGTGTCGCTATCGTCCTGGCGCATCATCAGGCCAGCAACTTTTGCGCGGGCATTTATTCCCCCCATTTGTTGTTGGATATGCCCCTCGCGCTGGAGAAATATTTCCCCCTGAAGCGTACTGTTGGCTAAAGGCCCGCTAACGGTTTGCGGCACAGCGGAAATTAAGCTAACTTTCTGCGTCCAGTCCTCGCCTTTCAGGCCATTACCGCGACTGATTGCTTTGTTCAGTTTCCCGTCCCGATAAACCAGGGTTACCGCAACGCCATCAACTTTTGGCTGCACCCAAAGATCGCTACGTTCTCGCATCCACAGACTTAATGCGTTTTTATCCACCATTTTGCGTACACCCGTATGGGCAACCGGATGCATAACCGCACCATTTAAAGGCGGCATCATCACGTCGCGGGGCTCGCTCCCAAAGCAGCGTTGCCACTGCGTAAGACGGGCGCTTAACTGATCGTAAACACCGTCTTCCACCTCACTTTTTCCTTCCTTCCAGTAGTCATCGTCCCACTGTTTTATTTGCTGTTGCAGGCGGGAAATTTCTTCCTGTGCTCTGGCTGGCGACCAGGCCGGACAGACCGCCCACACAGATGATTGCCAGCACAAGATACTTATTAATATCGCCATCCATACTTTCATCATCACCTCCGCTGTAGGTAGTCAGGCAGATATACAACGTGATGAAAGCAAAGCCGAGTGGCAAAAACGGAGTCTGCGAGGACGCTTCCTGAAAATCGTCTTTATTGCAGTGAATGACAGGCAAATGCGGAAGCAGCTACGCAAAACGCAACAACTTTGCGCAAAAAGTGTGAGCAAGGGCTACGTCACATGGCCGCGCCGTGTATAATAAGCTCGTATGTAGGCTTTATTTCGCTAATCACATACGAAAGATACTCATGGCTCAAGGCACGCTTTATATTGTTTCTGCCCCCAGTGGCGCGGGTAAATCCAGCCTGATTCAGGCTTTATTAAAAACCCAACCGTTGTATGACACCCAGGTTTCTGTTTCACACACCACACGCCAACCGCGTCCTGGTGAAGTCCACGGTGAACATTATTTCTTTGTTAATCATGATGAATTTAAAGAAATGATTAGCAGAGATGCGTTCCTCGAACACGCAGAAGTTTTTGGTAATTACTATGGCACTTCGCGTGAGGCCATTGAGCAAGTACTGGCGACCGGTGTCGATGTTTTTCTCGATATCGACTGGCAGGGCGCGCAGCAAATTCGCCAGAAAATGCCGCACGCGCGGAGTATCTTTATTTTACCGCCGTCCAAAATTGAACTGGACCGCCGTCTACGCGGTCGCGGTCAGGACAGCGAAGAGGTCATTGCAAAGCGTATGGCGCAAGCTGTTGCAGAAATGAGCCATTACGCCGAATATGATTATCTGATTGTGAATGATGACTTCGATACCGCGTTGACCGATTTGAAGACCATTATTCGCGCCGAACGTCTGCGCATGAGCCGCCAAAAGCAGCGTCATGACGCTTTAATCAGCAAATTGTTGGCAGACTGAACCTGATTTCAGTATCATGCCCAGTCATTTCTTCACCTGTGGAGCTTTTTAAGTATGGCACGCGTAACTGTTCAGGACGCTGTAGAGAAAATTGGTAACCGTTTTGACCTGGTACTGGTCGCCGCGCGTCGCGCTCGTCAGATGCAGGTAGGCGGAAAGGATCCGCTGGTACCGGAAGAAAACGATAAAACCACTGTAATCGCGCTGCGCGAAATCGAAGAAGGTCTGATCAACAACCAGATCCTCGACGTTCGCGAACGCCAGGAACAGCAAGAGCAGGAAGCCGCTGAATTACAAGCCGTTACCGCTATTGCTGAAGGTCGTCGTTAATCACAAAGCGGGTCGCCCTTGTATCTGTTTGAAAGCCTGAATCAACTGATTCAAACCTACCTGCCGGAAGACCAAATCAAGCGTCTGCGGCAGGCGTATCTCGTTGCACGTGATGCTCACGAGGGGCAAACACGTTCAAGCGGTGAACCCTATATCACGCACCCGGTAGCGGTTGCCTGCATTCTGGCCGAGATGAAACTCGACTATGAAACGCTGATGGCGGCGCTGCTGCATGACGTGATTGAAGATACTCCCGCCACCTACCAGGACATGGAACAGCTTTTTGGTAAAAGCGTCGCCGAGCTGGTAGAGGGGGTGTCGAAACTTGATAAGCTCAAGTTCCGCGATAAGAAAGAGGCGCAGGCCGAAAACTTTCGCAAGATGATTATGGCGATGGTGCAGGATATCCGCGTCATTCTCATCAAACTTGCCGACCGTACCCACAACATGCGCACGCTGGGCTCACTTCGCCCGGACAAACGTCGCCGCATCGCCCGTGAAACTCTCGAAATTTATAGCCCGCTGGCGCACCGTTTAGGTATCCACCACATTAAAACCGAACTCGAAGAGCTGGGTTTTGAGGCGCTGTATCCCAATCGTTACCGCGTAATTAAAGAAGTGGTGAAAGCCGCGCGCGGCAACCGTAAAGAGATGATCCAAAAAATCCTCTCTGAAATCGAAGGGCGTTTGCAGGAAGCGGGAATACCGTGCCGCGTCAGTGGTCGCGAAAAGCATCTTTATTCGATTTACTGCAAAATGGTGCTCAAAGAGCAGCGTTTTCACTCAATCATGGACATCTACGCTTTCCGCGTGATCGTCAATGATTCTGACACCTGTTATCGCGTGCTCGGGCAAATGCATAGCCTGTACAAGCCGCGTCCGGGTCGCGTGAAAGACTATATCGCCATTCCTAAAGCGAACGGCTATCAGTCGTTGCACACCTCGATGATTGGCCCGCACGGCGTGCCGGTTGAGGTCCAGATCCGTACCGAAGATATGGATCAGATGGCGGAGATGGGTGTTGCCGCGCACTGGGCTTATAAAGAGCACGGCGAAACCAGTACTACCGCACAAATCCGCGCCCAGCGCTGGATGCAAAGCCTGCTGGAGCTGCAACAGAGCGCCGGTAGTTCGTTTGAATTTATCGAGAGCGTTAAATCCGATCTCTTCCCGGATGAGATTTACGTTTTCACACCGGAAGGGCGAATTGTCGAGCTGCCTGCCGGTGCAACGCCCGTCGACTTCGCTTATGCAGTGCATACCGATATCGGTCATGCCTGCGTGGGCGCACGCGTTGACCGCCAGCCTTACCCGCTGTCGCAGCCGCTTACCAGCGGTCAAACCGTTGAAATCATTACCGCACCGGGCGCTCGCCCGAATGCCGCGTGGCTGAACTTTGTCGTTAGCTCAAAAGCGCGCGCCAAAATTCGTCAGTTGCTGAAAAACCTCAAGCGTGATGATTCTGTAAGCCTGGGCCGTCGTCTGCTCAACCATGCTTTGGGTGGTAGCCGTAAGCTGAATGAAATCCCGCAGGAAAATATTCAGCGCGAGCTGGATCGCATGAAGCTGGCAACGCTTGACGATCTGCTGGCAGAAATCGGCCTTGGTAACGCAATGAGCGTGGTGGTCGCGAAAAATCTACAACATGGGGACGCCTCCATTCCACCGGCGACTCAAAGCCACGGGCATCTGCCGATCAAAGGCGCTGATGGCGTGCTGATCACCTTTGCGAAATGCTGCCGCCCCATTCCTGGCGACCCGATTATCGCCCACGTCAGCCCCGGTAAAGGTCTGGTGATCCACCATGAATCCTGCCGTAACATCCGTGGCTACCAGAAAGAGCCAGAGAAGTTTATGGCTGTGGAATGGGATAAAGAGACGGCGCAGGAGTTCATCACCGAAATCAAGGTGGAGATGTTCAATCATCAGGGTGCGCTGGCAAACCTGACGGCGGCAATTAACACCACGACCTCGAATATTCAAAGTTTGAATACGGAAGAGAAAGATGGTCGCGTCTACAGCGCCTTTATTCGTCTGACCGCTCGTGACCGTGTGCATCTGGCGAATATCATGCGCAAAATCCGCGTGATGCCAGACGTGATTAAAGTCACCCGAAACCGAAATTAATGTTTTATGAACCCAACACGTTATGCACGCATCTGCGAAATGCTCGCCAGGCGGCAGCCTGATCTGACCGTCTGCATGGAGCAGGTCCACAAACCTCATAACGTTTCTGCGATTATTCGTACCGCAGATGCCGTTGGCGTACATGAAGTTCACGCCGTCTGGCCTGGTAGCCGCATGCGCACCATGGCTTCGGCAGCGGCGGGTAGTAACAGCTGGGTACAGGTGAAAACACACCGCACCATTGGCGATGCCGTCGCTCATCTCAAAGGCCAGGGCATGCAGATTCTGGCAACCCATCTTTCTGATAACGCTGTCGATTTCCGCGAAATTGATTACACTCGCCCGACCTGCATTTTGATGGGACAGGAGAAAACGGGCATCACGCAGGAAGCATTGGCCCTGGCGGATCAGGACATCATCATTCCGATGATCGGCATGGTGCAGTCGCTGAATGTTTCCGTTGCCTCAGCCCTCATTCTTTACGAAGCCCAGCGTCAGCGGCAAAATGCAGGCATGTACCTGCGTGAAAACAGCATGTTGCCGGAAGCAGAGCAACAACGCCTGTTGTTTGAAGGCGGCTATCCGGTGCTGGCGAAAGTCGCAAAACGCAAAGGCCTGCCTTATCCCCACGTCAATCAGCAAGGCGAGATCGAAGCTGATGCCGACTGGTGGGCTACTATGCAGGCTGCAGGGTAAGTGCCATGAAAGGTCGCCTGTTAGATGCTGTCCCACTCAGTTCCCTAACGGGCGTTGGCGCAGCACTTAGTAACAAACTGGCGAAAATCAACCTGCATACCGTGCAGGATCTACTCTTACACCTTCCCCTGCGCTACGAAGATCGCACCCATCTCTACCCCATCGGAGAACTACTGCCGGGCGTTTATGCCACGGTGGAAGGCGAAGTGCTGAACTGCAATATCTCCTTCGGCGGTCGGCGGATGATGACCTGCCAGATCAGCGACGGTTCCGGCATCCTCACCATGCGCTTTTTCAATTTCAGCGCGGCAATGAAAAATAGCCTGGCGACGGGCCGCCGTGTACTGGCTTATGGCGAAGCAAAGCGCGGTAAATATGGTGCGGAGATGATCCACCCGGAATACCGCGTGCAGGGCGATCTCAGCACGCCAGAATTACAGGAAACGCTCACGCCGGTTTATCCAACAACGGAAGGCGTAAAGCAGGCCACGCTGCGTAAATTAACCGACCAGGCGCTGGATCTGCTCGATACCTGCGCCATTGAAGAACTCCTGCCGCCGGAACTGTCACAAGGAATGATGACGCTACCGGAAGCGTTGCGCACTTTGCACCGCCCGCCACCGACGCTACAGCTTAGCGATCTGGAAACCGGGCAGCATCCGGCGCAACGTCGTCTGATTCTGGAAGAACTGCTGGCGCACAACCTCAGCATGTTAGCCTTACGTGCCGGAGCACAGCGTTTTCATGCCCAGCCGCTGAGCGCCAATGACACGCTGAAAAATAAACTCCTCGCCGCCTTACCGTTCAAGCAAACGGGCGCACAGGCACGCGTAGTGGCGGAGATCGAGCGCGATATGGCGCTGGATGTGCCGATGATGCGTCTGGTGCAGGGCGATGTAGGTTCCGGTAAAACGCTGGTCGCCGCCCTCGCCGCGTTGCGTGCGATTGCCCACGGCAAACAGGTAGCATTGATGGCACCAACCGAATTACTCGCCGAGCAGCACGCCAATAACTTCCGCAACTGGTTTGAACCGCTCGGTATCGAAGTGGGCTGGCTCGCCGGTAAGCAGAAAGGCAAAGCGCGACTGTCTCAGCAGGAAGCCATCGCCAGCGGTCAGGTGCAGATGATTGTTGGTACGCACGCCATCTTCCAGGAACAGGTGCAGTTTAACGGTCTGGCGCTGGTGATTATCGACGAACAACATCGCTTTGGCGTGCATCAGCGTCTGGCGTTATGGGAGAAAGGCCAGCAGCAAGGCTTCCATCCGCATCAGTTGATCATGACCGCCACGCCGATCCCCCGCACGCTGGCAATGACTGCGTATGCCGATCTCGATACCTCGGTGATAGATGAGCTGCCGCCAGGCCGCACGCCAGTGACTACGGTCGCTATTCCTGATACCCGCCGTACCGACATCATTGACCGCGTGCGCCACGCCTGCATAACTGAAGGTCGTCAGGCGTACTGGGTTTGTACGTTGATTGAAGAGTCGGAATTGCTGGAAGCGCAGGCGGCGGAAGCTACCTGGGAAGAGTTGAAACTGGCGCTACCAGAGTTGAACGTTGGCCTGGTACACGGGCGGATGAAACCTGCCGAGAAACAGGCGGTGATGGCGTCGTTTAAACAAGGTGAGCTACACCTGCTGGTTGCCACAACCGTTATTGAAGTCGGCGTTGATGTGCCTAACGCCAGTCTGATGATTATCGAAAACCCGGAGCGTCTGGGTCTGGCGCAGTTACACCAGCTTCGCGGGCGTGTAGGTCGTGGTGCGGTGGCTTCTCACTGCGTGCTGCTCTACAAAACGCCGCTCTCCAAAACCGCGCAAATTCGGCTGCAAGTGCTGCGCGACAGCAACGACGGTTTTGTGATTGCACAGAAAGACTTAGAGATTCGCGGACCGGGTGAACTGTTAGGTACGCGTCAGACGGGTAATGCTGAGTTTAAAGTGGCGGATTTACTGCGCGATCAGGCGATGATCCCGGAAGTTCAGCGCCTGGCGCGACATATTCACGAACGTTACCCACAACAAGCAAAAGCCCTGATAGAACGCTGGATGCCGGAGACGGAACGTTACTCCAACGCATGACCAGACTCATCACAAGACAAGTCACGCAGTAAATCTTCAATCTGGATAGTGAGGATATCCATTGCCTCATACGCATCCTGTGCAATTCGCGCCGCCATTGCGCCTTCCGGTTCACCACGCAGAATTTCAGCCGCTGCCTGTACGCCAGCCACAATCATTTCAGGTGTTAACATTTGGCGAAGAAAAGCGCGATTATCAGAGGACCAGCCATCTTTATGGCCTAATGGATGCCCCCAGCCTATCCATTCTTGCGACCATAACGGATTGGCTTCTATGGGATAAATTAGATGCGCGGCATACTGAATAGCACACACCGCTTTTCCTGGCGTATCCAGCGCCCACCAGCGCGACCAGAGAGAACGAATTAACGGCGCGGCCCCACCCAGAGTATTGAACACCGCCAGCCAGCAAAGAACGTTATTGAAACCACGCTCGTTATCCATACGCTGCAACGCGGTGTCCAGTAAAAATTGCCGTACCTGCTGGCGTTGGGAAGCATTCATCATCTCCTGCCAGAGATAGGGCCGACACAATGCCTTCATTAAGGATTCTTCGAAGTGATCACCATAACCGCCAGCTAAAACGGTTTCATGCCATTGCGCCAGGCAGAGCGGAAACAGATAGCGAAACAACTCTATTTGCATCGGTTCGTTATAAACGAGATTGAGTACATAGTAAGCACTCAAATCCCATTCGCTGATCTGCTGCCACTCTTTAGCCGCCAGCGCCTTGAGTTCGGCATCTGCGTAATCAAATTCCGTTTCCCATACACAGAGCACTGGCGGCTCATCACCAAAAATATGGCGACAGTGTTCACGTAGCGTTTCCGGTTCCTTCCGACGCTTTTTCATTTTTAACCGGCAAAAATCGGCAACATTAAATACAGCTTAATCACCAGCGCATTGACGATATCGATAAAGAACGCACCGACCATCGGCACCACCAAAAACGCCATGTGCGACGGGCCAAAGCGTTCAGTGATCGCCTGCATGTTGGCGATTGCCGTTGGCGTTGCACCGAGGCCAAAACCACAGTGACCCGCAGCCAGCACTGCCGCATCGTAGTTTTTGCCCATCATGCGCCAGGTAACGAAGATGGCATACAACGCCATGAAGATGGTCTGTACCACCAGAATCGCCAGCATCGGCAGCGCCAGCGAAGCCAGCTCCCACAGTTTCAGCCCCATCAGCGCCATCGCCAGGAACAACGACAGGCTTACGTTACCCAGCACGGATACCGCACGCTCAAAGACGCGGTAAAAGCCCATCATTGACAGACCGTTGCTCAGAATCACGCCAACAAACAGTACACAGACGAAGGTCGGCAGTTCAAAAGCAGTGCCAGCCAAAAGTTGCGCAACAATTTTCCCCACCGTCAGGCAGATAGCAATCAGCGCGATAGTTTCAATCAGCACCAGCGAGGTGATCATGCGGCCCACATCCGGCTTTTCAAACGCCGTCGGGACTTCCTGGTCATCCGGAATACCGTTCGGCGTGGTGGAGTGTTTCACCAGATAGCGCGCCACCGGACCGCCAATCAAGCCGCCCAGCACCAGACCGAACGTTGCACAGGCCATCGCCACTTCCGTCGCATTGGTGAAGCCATAACGTTCAATGA
Organism: Escherichia sp. KCJ4928; assembly: GCF_004352695.1. NCBI lineage: Bacteria > Pseudomonadati > Pseudomonadota > Gammaproteobacteria > Enterobacterales > Enterobacteriaceae > Escherichia > Escherichia sp. KCJ4928. Next base: position 8,282 of record NZ_SJWV01000033.1, on the reverse strand, counting down.
ACAATTTACTCCACGCAGCGCCCGTACCGTGACCGCCGGAAAGCGTAATAGAACCGGCCAACAGCCCCATCAGCGGATCAAGCCCTAACAGGCTAGCCATACCAATGCCAATGGCATTTTGCATCACCAACAGACCAACAACCACAATCAAGAAGATGCCAACCACACGCCCACCGGCACGCAAACTGGCAATGTTGGCGTTCAGGCCAATGGTGGCGAAGAAAGCCAGCATTAACGGATCGCGCAGGGACATATCAAAGTTGACTTCCCAGCCCATGCTTTTTTTCAGTACTAGTAGCGCCAGCGCCACCAACAAACCACCCGCAACAGGTTCCGGTATGGTGTATTTCTTCAAAAAGGAGACGGAATGGACCAACTTACGCCCGAGCAGCAACGTCAGCGTTGCGGCAACAAGCGTTGCTAAAGTATCGAGATGAAACATAGTTACTCCTTTGTATCCGCATCACTCTTTCATACTCGTCATACTTCATCGCGCAGTGGCAACTTCATGAACTATGACGGGTATCGAGTTATGCTTTCCTGGGTCAAATTCTCAGCTGTTAATGAACAAATGGCATGGATTTTAAGCAGAAAAATACCAAAAGTTATATAAAAAAGTGCATTTATCTCATTTAAATATTTAGATGAGGATGTGGCAAACGTTTGCTTTTCTCTTTCGGTCAGCTAAAATGCCCGCTTTGCTACCACGGGATTGTTTTCGATGTCTGTTTCCACCCTCGAGTCAGAAAATGCGCAACCGGTTGCGCAGACTCAAAACAGCGAACTGATTTACCGTCTTGAAGATCGTCCGCCGCTTCCTCAAACCCTGTTTGCCGCCTGTCAGCATCTGCTGGCGATGTTCGTTGCGGTGATCACGCCAGCGCTATTAATCTGCCAGGCGCTGGGTTTACCGGCACAAGACACGCAACACATTATTAGTATGTCGCTGTTTGCCTCCGGTGTGGCATCGATTATTCAAATTAAGGCCTGGGGTCCGGTTGGCTCCGGGCTGTTGTCTATTCAGGGCACCAGCTTCAACTTTGTTGCCCCGCTGATTATGGGCGGTACCGCGCTGAAAACCGGTGGTGCTGATGTTCCTACCATGATGGCGGCTTTGTTCGGCACGTTGATGCTGGCAAGTTGCACCGAGATGGTGATCTCCCGCGTTCTGCATCTGGCGCGCCGCATTATTACGCCGCTGGTTTCTGGCGTTGTGGTGATGATTATCGGCCTGTCGCTAATTCAGGTTGGGTTAACGTCCATTGGCGGCGGTTACGCAGCCATGAGCGATAACACCTTCGGCGCACCGAAAAATCTGCTGCTGGCAGGCGTGGTCTTAGCCTTAATTATCCTGCTTAACCGTCAACGTAACCCTTACTTACGCGTGGCCTCACTGGTGATTGCGATGGCGGCCGGATATGCGCTGGCGTGGTTTATGGGCATGTTGCCAGAAAGCAACGAACCGATGACGCAAGAACTGATTATGGTGCCAACGCCGCTCTATTACGGTCTTGGCATTGAATGGAGTCTGCTGCTGCCGCTGATGCTGGTCTTTATGATCACTTCGCTGGAAACCATTGGCGATATCACGGCGACCTCTGACGTTTCCGAACAGCCAGTGTCCGGTCCGCTGTACATGAAACGCCTGAAAGGCGGCGTGCTGGCAAACGGCCTGAACTCGTTTGTTTCGGCGGTGTTTAACACCTTCCCGAACTCCTGCTTCGGGCAAAACAACGGAGTGATCCAGTTGACTGGTGTTGCCAGCCGCTATGTCGGTTTTGTCGTCGCGCTGATGTTGATCGTGCTGGGTCTGTTCCCGGCAGTGAGCGGTTTTGTACAACACATTCCAGAACCGGTTCTGGGCGGCGCAACGCTTGTAATGTTTGGCACCATCGCCGCCTCCGGTGTGCGTATCGTTTCTCGTGAGCCGCTGAACCGTCGGGCGATTCTGATTATCGCGCTGTCGCTGGCGGTTGGTCTGGGCGTGTCTCAGCAGCCGCTGATTTTGCAGTTTGCCCCTGAATGGCTGAAAAACCTGCTCTCCTCCGGGATCGCCGCGGGCGGTATTACTGCCATCGTGCTGAATCTGATTTTCCCACCAGAAAAACAGTAATTCACTGGCGGCGGTAAGATAATTACCGCCGCAGTCTCACCTCTTTCACCATTCCCGCCTTGAGGATTGCGCGTAAATCGTGCATAACTCCCTTATGTGCATTTCACGGGATGGAAGACCATGAAATTTATTGGGAAGCTGCTTCTCTACATTCTCATCGCTCTGTTAGTGGTGATCGCTGGCCTCTATTTTCTTCTGCAAACCCGCTGGGGAGCAGAACATATCAGCGCATGGGTTTCCGAGAATAGCGACTATCATCTGGCCTTCGGGGCGATGGATCACCGTTTTTCCGCGCCATCTCATATCGTGCTGGAGAACGTCACGTTTGGTCGTGATGGTCAGCCCGCGACCCTGGTAGCAAAAAGTGTCGACATTGCGCTAAGCAGTCGGCAACTGACCGAACCACGCCATGTCGATACCATCCTGCTGGAAAACGGGACGCTGAATCTCACCGACCAGACCGCGCCGCTACCGTTCAAAGCCGATCGTCTGCAACTGCGTGATATGGCGTTTAATAGCCCGAATAGCGAATGGAAACTGAGCGCGCAGCGGGTAAATGGCGGCGTGGTTCCGTGGTCACCAGAAGCCGGTAAAGTGCTGGGTACGAAGGCGCAGATTCAGTTTAGTGCCGGATCGCTTTCGCTCAATGATGTTCCTGCCACCAATGTACTGATTGAAGGCAGTATTGATAACGATCGCGTTACGCTGACTAACCTGGGTGCCGACATCGCGCGCGGGACATTAACCGGAAACGCGCAGCGTAACACCGACGGCAGCTGGCAAGTGGAAAACCTGCGCATGGCGGATATCCGTCTACAAAGCGAAAAATCGCTAACCGACTTCTTTGCGCCATTACGCTCTGTCCCGTCGTTGCAGATTGGTCGCCTGGAAGTGATCGATGCTCGTTTGCAAGGTCCGGACTGGGCGGTGACCGACCTCGATCTCAGCTTGCGCAACATGACCTTCAGTAAAGATGACTGGCAGACACAAGAAGGCAAACTGTCGATGAACGCTAGCGAGTTCATTTATGGTTCGCTGCATTTATTTGACCCGATTATAAACGCGGAATTTTCCCCGCAGGGCGTAGCGCTGCGCCAGTTCACCAGCCGCTGGGAAGGGGGTATGGTCAGAACGTCAGGGAACTGGCTGCGTGACGGGAAAACGTTGATCCTTGATGATGCGGCAATTGCCGGGCTGGAATATACCTTGCCGAAAAACTGGCAACAGTTGTGGATGGAAACGACACCCGGTTGGTTAAACAGCCTGCAACTGAAGAGATTTAGCGCCAGCCGCAATCTGATCATTGATATCGACCCTGACTTCCCGTGGCAGCTCACCACGCTCGATGGTTACGGTGCCAACCTGACGCTGGTTACCGATCATAAATGGGGCGTCTGGAGTGGCTCGGCGAATCTGAATGCCGCCGCCGCGACATTCAATCGTGTTGATGTTCGTCGCCCGTCGCTGGCGCTGACCGCCAACAGCAGCACGGTGAATATCAGCGAACTGAGTGCATTTACTGAAAAAGGCATTCTGGAAGCCACTGCCAGTGTTTCACAAACGCCACAACGTCAGACCCATATCAGCCTGAATGGACGCGGTGTGCCGGTGAATATTTTGCAACAATGGGGATGGCCTGAATTACCGTTGACTGGCGACGGCAATATTCAGCTTACCGCCAGTGGAGATATTCAGGCCAATGCCCCGCTGAAACCTACGGTTAGCGGGCAATTGCATGCCGTGAACGCCGCAAAGCAGCAAGTGACTCAAACCATGAATGCTGGCATCGTTTCCAGCGGTGAAGTTACATCGACGGAGCCGGTGCGGTAAACATCAATCTCGCCGGGTACGACTCAGACGTACCCGGCATTCCATCAATAGATTACAACGTAATTGTCAGCGCATTCCCTTGAGGCTTCACCACCAGCCCCTGCTCACTTTCAGCCTGCGAACCACCTTGCAGACCATTTACTTTCACAACATTGCGCAAGCACAGTGTCCAGTTCTTCGTCTCGCCCGCACCAGTCACAGTAATCGTGTTGCCAGTACGTGCTGCTTTTAAAGTAAAGATCACCGAACCGTCAGCAGCGGGCACTTCACAGACGGCTTCATGCCCGTCTTGCAGATTAAAGAGGTGGAATGCCGTGCCTTCGTGCCACACGTAATCGGGACGTTGATCGTTGTTGCCCAGCGCCAGTAGAGTGTTATCACGCACATAAACGGGCAGACTCAGGAAGCCGTGCTGCTGTTTATGCCAGCGACTACCGTCGAGTTCATCGTTGTGCCACAGGTGTGTCCAGCGACCTTCCGGCAGGTAGAACTGCACATCGCCCGCTTCAGTGAACACCGGCGCAACCATCACGTTGTCGCCTAACATGTATTGACGGTCAAGGTAATCACAAGCCGGATCGTCCGGGAACTCCATCATCATGGCCCGCATCATCGGCGTACCCCGCGCGTTCGCACGCGCAGCTTCACGATACAGATACGGCATCATGCGGCATTTCAGTTGCGTGAAGAAGCGCACCACATCACAGGACTCATCATCGTAGGCCCACGGCACACGATAAGATTTGCTACCGTGTAAACGGCTATGGCTGGAGAGCAAACCAAACGCGCACCAGCGTTTGTAAACGTGCGCCGGAGCGGTATTTTCAAAGCCGCCGATATCGTGGCTCCAGAAGCCAAAACCTGAAAGGCCAATAGACAAACCACCGCGCAGGCTTTCCGCCATTGATTCGTAGTTAGCGTAACAATCGCCACCCCAGTGTACCGGGAATTTCTGCGCACCGACGGAGGCCGAGCGGGCAAACAAGACAGCTTCTTCCTCACCAACGGTGTCCTTGAGCACGTTCCACACCAGTTCGTTGTAGATGTACGCATAATGGTTATGCATTTTCTGCGGATCGGAACCGTCAAACCACTGAACATCAGTTGGGATACGTTCGCCAAAGTCGGTCTTAAAGCAATCAACGCCCATCGCGACCAGACCTTTCAGTTTGTCGGCGTACCATTTGCAGGCATCCGGATTGGTAAAGTCATAAATCGCCAGACCTGGCTGCCATTTATCCCACTGCCATAGCGAACCGTCCGGGCGTTTGAGTAAATAGCCTTTCTCTTGTAACTCTTTAAAGACGGGGGATTTTTGACCGATATAGGGGTTAATCCAGACGCAGATTTTCAGTCCTTTCGCTTTCAGGCGGCGGATCATCCCTTCCGGGTCAGGGAAAGTCAGCGGGTCCCACTCAAAATCGCACCACTGGAAGGCTTTCATCCAGAAACAGTCAAAGTGGAAAACATGCAGCGGCAGATTGCGTTCCGCCATACCATCGATAAAGCTGTTTACCGTCGCTTCGTCGTAGTTGGTGGTAAATGAAGTGGTTAGCCACAGGCCGAAGGACCACGCGGGCGGCAGCGCCGGACGACCAGTAAAGCGGGTATAACGATCAAGTACCGCTTTCGGCGTCGGGCCGTCGATAACAAAGTATTCGAGATATTCACTCTCAACGCTGAACTGCACTTTGGAGACTTTCTCCGATCCCACTTCAAAAGAGACACACTGGGGATGATTGACCAGTACCCCATAACCACGGTTAGTCATGTAGAACGGGATATTTTTATACGCCTGTTCAGTACTTGTGCCGCCGTCCCGGTTCCAGGTCTCTACCGTCTGGCCATTGCGCACCAGGGCAGTAAAGCGCTCTCCCAGACCGTAAACTGTTTCGCCAACGCCAAGATCAAGCCGCTCAAACATATAATTGCGTTGATTATTCGTGTCCTGCACGTAGCCATTATTTTTCACCTGACTACCGGTAATACGTTCGCCGTTGCGCAGAAAATCCAGTGACCAGAACTCACCTTTGCTGACACGCGCGCTTAAGTTGCCACTTTTAAACTCAGCATAACGTTCTGTGTTTTCGATTGTGACCTTCACGTCCTGCAAAATATTGAGCGGATAATGAGGACCGTTATTCAGCGCCCCCTGAAAATGCTCAATCCGCACACCGACAATACCTTCCTGTGGGGAGAAAAAGCGCAACGTAAATAAAGGCGTATCAAGCTGCCAGGTACGTTCACGCACATCACGGGGGGCAGCATAGACCACCATTTCATTATCCTGCTGTTCAACCTCGAACACCTGAAGCGGGTGAATCAAATTGAGGCCAGGTTGAATCAACCAGTTTCCATCGCTAATTTTCATTGCCGTTCCTTAGTTCTGCACTTCTTGAGAGGTGAATTGTTGCTGGCAACGGCGTTTACCCTGAGCCAGCTGTTCCATAACGGTTTTCAGATTGTGCGTCGTGAGTGAGTAGTAGCGTTTAGCGATAATCGCGCTCAGCAAATAACAGATCGCCGGAACAATCGTGAATAGCGCAATAATGATGCTAATCGTGGCGCTGTTCTGCGCTTTTTCTGCCGCATCATATCCGCCATAAGCCAGCATCCAGCCGATAAGAGCGCCGCCGAAGGCCAACCCCAGTTTGAGCACAAACAGCGTGCCAGCAAAACTGATCCCGGTCAGGCGTTTACCATTGCACCACTCGCCGTAGTCGACGGTATCGGACATCATTACCCACTGGATAGGTGTCACCAGTTGATGCAACACACCAATCACGAAGATGAAGACAAACATAGTGATGCTGGCCTGCATGGGAACAAAGAACATCGCGAGGCTAATCACTGCCAGCAGGGCGTTCGTCCACCAGAAGATAGTGACTTTACATTTCCAGTCGGTCAGAGGTTTTGCCAGTGCGGAACCAATCAGGTTACCCACGCAATAAGTGGTGAGAAAAGCGACAAACACTTCCGGCGTGCCCAAAATCCATGTGACGTAATACATCATCGCCCCACCGCGTACGCACACCGCCAGGATATTGAAAATGGTTAGTAAACCGACAATCCGCCACTGGTCGTTTTGCCAGATATCACGTAAATCTTCCCGCATAGACGTTGTTGTAGGTGGTGCTTCAACGCGTTCTTTAGTGGTGAAGAAACAAAATGCCAGCATCATGAATGCCACCACGGAAAGGACCGCGATACCGCCCTGGAAACCGAGTGGTTTATTATCACCGCCAATTAAATTAACCAGTGGCATCATCAGAACAGTAGAAAGCATGCCTCCCGCGGTCGCCAGCACAAAACGCCAGGATTGCAGCGAGATACGCTGAGTCGGGTCATTGGTGATTACACCACCCAATGCGCAGTAAGGGATATTGACGACGGTATAAAGTAAGGTAAGTAGGGTGTAAGTAATTGCTGCATAGATCATTTTGCCGTTCATACTGAGATCTGGCGTGCTATAGGCCAGTACACAGACGATCCCGAATGGCAGTGCGCCAAACAGTACCCACGGACGAAATTTACCCCAGCGAGAGCGCGTTCGATCGGCCAACAACCCCATGCAAGGATCGGAAATCGCATCCAGTGCACGAGCGACCAAAAACATGGTTCCGACAAATCCGGCAGGAATGCCAAAAATATCGGTATAAAAGAACATCATATATAACATTACGTTATCGAAAATAATGTGGCTGGCGGCGTCTCCCATGCCATAACCAATTTTCTCTTTAACGGACAACACTTCACTCTTCATCTGCTTTTCCTTGATGCTATAGGGGTGCTGAGACCGATAACGCATTTTGTAAACCATCCCTGTGAGAGCGAATATTCCGATATCTGGTTATTAATTTATGATTCTTGTTTTATGTGATCGTGGTAGCGTTAATTCCGCTCATATATCATTGTAAAATATGGGTTTTATATGAACTATAATGCTTTCGTGATAATACGCTGCGTGTATTAGGCGGAAAAAACTGATCTGGGGGATGTAGAAACTCAAGGAAGTAGCTATAATGCGCCCCGCCTCCATGTAGCAATCGAGGCGCGGAAGATCGTCGTCTCCGGTGAGGCGGCTGGACTTCAAATCCAGTTGGGGCCGCCAGCGGTCCCGGGCAGGTTCGACTCCTGTGATCTTCCGCCAATTAACATCTTCTGAACTCTCCCGATGTCAATCCCCCCTTCTAATTCCTTGTATATCAGGATTCTTTTGTATCCAGAAGTCAACCGACTTCACTCCGCATCAAGTTGCTTTTGGGGGTACTTTAGGGGGTATTATTTCCTATTGAAATATCAGCACCCCCATAATTGGTAAAATATGATAGATAACAAC
>NZ_SJWV01000339.1:0-2279 GCF_004352695.1 Escherichia sp. KCJ4928 | reverse complement strand
TCCGGCATCCACTCCCAGGGCACTGCACCAGGCCTGTTTAATCATCCCGGCCAGTGACCCCGGAGCGCGGTAATCGCCGGCACGACACCAGGTATCCCGGTTGACCAGCAGCAGCAGGTGATAGTGTTTTTTGCCTTTAAGCTCCCCGAACTCCCGGGCCCAGGCGTAATGCAGGGTCGAGGAATGCACGCGTTTACCTTCCCGATGCTTACGTTTCTGGTAAGCGTCGATTCGGGCTTTCAGGGCATTGATGAAGCGGGATATCACAGCCGCGTCCGTTGCTGCCGGTACATCCGGGAGACGCAGATCAACCCGCAATGCCGTCAGACGGGGATGAACATCCAGTGCGTGCAACACCGTCTCACGAATACGTTGCTGCCAGAAGGGGTTGTATTTGTAGGTCATGGTTAAATCTCCGTATGGTTTCGTTCATACGGATTAACCACGCCGTAAAAAATGCGCAGAGTCCCTGAAGTGATCTCCAACCAGGCAATATCTCAGGCACTCTGAGATAACCCGACTGTCGTCTCCGGACTGACGGCTGAATTTTCAGCGTTGTTTTTTTAATGCAAAAAGCCGGTTACGGATAAGATTGTGAGGAGGACGTGATGGTGATACGCAAAACGGTGTGCAGGGATTGTGATAACGCCATCCCTCATAATACGGAATGTTGCCCGGGCTACGTGTCAGCAGATCCCTTCGATTATTACCGGAATACCGATCGTCTGCTTTGTCTACTGACGTTACTGCCTGTGCTGATTCTGGCTGTCGTTTCAGGCGTCAGTGTATTTGTACTGTTGCAGTAGGTAAAAGGGGAGAGATTAGCCGGAGTCAGCGGAGCAGAGCGCCCCGCCACCTCTGCGTTTGCTGTGCCAGACAGTGACAGTAACGCACCAGCTCCCCGATAAATACGAGAAAACCTCAGCAGAGGTCGGTAATGCCCGAAAATCGGCCCATTACCGCCCACGCCTCCGGCACCATTCCCTTTTGATTTCGAATTCTTTGTTGTCGCTATACCGCTTAACGTTCCCGGTATTATCCTGGTTCCCGACAACAGGAACATATTCAGCTTTTAACAACCTGAGAAAACCCAAAAAGAATCACACAGAGCAGATAACACCTGGCGCAATACCTCTGTGATTACCGAACGTTCAGGTGACATATTTCCAGACAGAAGCCGGCACGCGATCGTAAAGCTTGTTCATTGTCAGTTCTGCCAGCCGATGATCGACCGCAGAGTTGAAGGCTTCCATCTCCGCTGGAGTAAGCTTATAACGCGTGTGGGAAATCACTTTTTCCAGTGTCTCCCGGGATGAACAACGACGGAACTGCTCTGGTTTTAACTTCCATTAGCCTCTCATCACTTTATGCTGCAATTAACGTGATACTGTCAGCATACCGTACCAGACTGACATTCTGGTACCCTCCCCAAACTCATTACTCCCGTACCACCACTTAACCGGTCTCTCAGACTGTCACTCACCAGGTCGGTGTCAACGACGGATGCTTAATGCACTCTGTTCACGTGCGTTGCTGGTACGTTTTATATACGCAGGTTATACGCCAGCTATCAGGGATAGCGCAGTCCGTTGCTACTGCGTTCTCATCATGCCCACTGATCACACTCACCGTGTTTATTTCACATATATGAACTCATGTATTTGATCTCATGTGTTTGATCTCTCTTATATATTTATAATACCAATCAGACAGTCTTATCCCATCGGTGATACCTGTCGCCTGCCCACCGGACACGGTCTGCCCCATCGTAACCGCCCCGTAAATAACTCTGCAATTATCAGAACGCCAGTTTTCCCCTCTTCCTCACGAAAATCATCCCTTCTTTATCGCGCGCGCGTGCGGAAGCATCGTTTCGTAACAACCACCCGGCATACCGGTACGGCTCAGCCACCGTAACCTCCCCGTTTATCTCCTGGCGGTCACATTCCCGATTATTTTTTACGTTTCTCCCCGGTTGTTATGCCGGTGAAGGTGGTGCGTTGTTTTCATGACCACACCGGCTGGTTTAACAACATCCGGAGGAACATTCTCATGATCACCCCAGTTTCACTGATGGATGACCAGATGGTCGACATGGCATTTATCACTCAACTGACCGGCCTGACCGATAAGTGGTTTTACAAACTCATCAAGGATGGTGACTTTCCTGCGCCCATCAAAATGGGCCGCAGCTCCCGATGGCTGAAAAGCGAAGTGGAAGCCTGGCTGCAGGCGCGTATTGCACAGTCCCGTCCGTAATTCTTAACCGTTCATCTGCA
>NZ_SJWV01000338.1:0-2284 GCF_004352695.1 Escherichia sp. KCJ4928 | reverse complement strand
GGGCAGAAAGGAAAGTTGTTGCATTGTGCTTCTCTCCATTCAGTCGATGATGCGCATAATGGCGCTGCATTCCGGATGCTGCAGGGCGTAATCCCGCAACCGGTAATAATGGACCGTCATGGCATAACACTCCGTACGACAGGCATGATGACTGTACGTCATCAGACAGGCGGCAATGCCGGCGGCTTCCGGGCTCATTTCAGCGCGGTTACCGTTCATGGCATTGAACAGTACCCAGTTTTCGCCATCATCGTCATCCGGTTCGGGGGCCATAAATGCGCCACCGTTGTTCAGTGTGTACAGATTCCAGATACCACCGCAGTAGTCTTCGCAAAGACGGTCCATCCAGCCGAAGATACGGGGCTCCAGGGTCACCCACTGTGGAATGAGGCCAAAATGCTGCGGCCAGAAGCTGATGCGCTGTTCATCAGGGACTATGGTGGCAACCAGCTGAGACTGGTCATTCCCTGATGCAGCGGTTACGGAAACAGAAGATGTGGTGGAATTATGTGAAATGGTTTTCATGAAATGACTCCTTAAAGGACAAATAAATGCGTGGTTTTCAGGGTAATGGCTGAATCAGCGCAGGCTCTCCAGCAGCGTTTCCGCCATCACCCACAATGCGCGGTTGAGCTTAATGTCAGTGTCAATGCTGTGAATGGCACGGGTATGGATACGTTTTCCTTTAGCGCTGCGACCTGAAATTCCGCCTTTCAGCATATTCTCCTGAATGGTCTGATAAGCACTCCACAGGTCCTTACCGTAATCCTCCCGGCGTCGTGGCGTCAGAATGTCGGCGGTGGTGACGGGCTGATGTTCGTCACCATAACGGTAAGTCAGTGCCGCCTGTGCCAGCGCCTGGCGTGCTGGTGGCGGCAGAATCAGCGACTGCATGGCATCACGCTTTTCCTCAATCCGGTCAAACACGCCCACCACCTCGTAAGCGCCTTCTATGACCCTGTCCACCACGTTTCCCCGGTGTGGCACCCGGACTTCTCCCAGCGACTGACCGCAGACCAGGCCATTGGTACAAATGGCACGAAAATATCCGGGTAACATCTGGTAGCTGGAGGTACCGTCATGGGAGTTGAGCAGAATAATTTCAGGCACATGCTGACCGGTTATCTGTCCGGCCCGCCGCAGACGCAGCATGTGTTTGGTATATTCCCGGCGGCTCTGGTCGCGCACACGGGTCTGGCAGGCGAAGAACGGCTGAAAGCCTTCCCGCTGCAGATTTTCCAGGACGGTGATGGTGGGAATGTACGCATACCGTTCACTGCGGGAGGTGTGCCGGTCTTCTCCAAAAATACTCGGGACGTGGTACATCAGTTCTTCGCGTGCCAGTGGACGGTCACGGCGTATCTGGTTCGCATAACCAAAACGACTTGCTAATCGCATGATTTGCTCCTTATGAATGAGTTGGCGGTATAAATGAAAAGGCCGCGTCTCCCGGAGAAGATGCGGCCTGATGGATGAAATGAAGACGTTTATTGCCTGAGAAGCCCTTCACTGGAGAGCCACACATTAAGCTGTTTTCCGGCGTCAGACTCAAAATTCCAGCACCGCCAGCGTAGCTGCCCTTCGGCATTACGGATAACCAGCCGGAAATATGTTCCCTGGTCATCTTCAGTAAACACATTGCGGTAAGCTGTTGTGACGGCAACAGCCTGTCCGCGTGAGAAAGGGCCTTCGGGCAATAAACGTGCTGTACAACCCGGCATATCTGTTGCTCCCTGAAAGTAAAAAGCCCCGGTCATGATGACCGGGGCCTGAAGGGGAGTGACCTGATTATCAGAAAGTCACATTCAGCGTGGCCTGACCGTTATAGCCTTCAGCGCTGCTGCCGCTGACGCTGTGGGCATAACCGGCCTGAACGCCCAGGGTGATATTTTCCCGGACACGGGCTTCCAGTCCGGCCTGCAGGTCCAGTGACGTGCCATTCCGGGACGGTGAGAACGTCATCCCGCTGCCTGCGGTGGAGGTCCCCACACGCATATCACCCCGGGAGCTGAAGGTGCGGATAACGGAAGGCTGTACCCACCAGTTCACCGGCAGTTCACGCACACTGTGTTTTGCACTGTCACGCAGGGGGGCACGGGATGAGGTGCCTTCACCAAAGGTCATATCGTTGTGACTGCCCAGACGGAAACCGGCACACACATGTTGTGCACTGCTATGCCCGAACTTCACATAACCGGCGTTATCCTGGCCGTCATCCAGGGAAAGTCCCTGCCAGGTGTACTGCAGTTGTGGCTCCAGCATCAGGTTGTCAGTGATACTGAAG
>NZ_SJWV01000337.1:0-2286 GCF_004352695.1 Escherichia sp. KCJ4928 | reverse complement strand
CGGCTCCATGCAGACTGGCGTCCACACTTCAAAGCCTCCCACCTATCCTACACATCAAGGCTCAATGTTCAGTGTCAAGCTATAGTAAAGGTTCACGGGGTCTTTCCGTCTTGCCGCGGGTACACTGCATCTTCACAGCGAGTTCAATTTCACTGAGTCTCGGGTGGAGACAGCCTGGCCATCATTACGCCATTCGTGCAGGTCGGAACTTACCCGACAAGGAATTTCGCTACCTTAGGACCGTTATAGTTACGGCCGCCGTTTACCGGGGCTTCGATCAAGAGCTTCGCTTGCGCTGACCCCATCAATTAACCTTCCGGCACCGGGCAGGCGTCACACCGTATACGTCCACTTTCGTGTTTGCACAGTGCTGTGTTTTTAATAAACAGTTGCAGCCAGCTGGTATCTTCGACTGATTTCAGCTCCACGAGCAAGTCGCTTCACCTACATATCAGCGTGCCTTCTCCCGAAGTTACGGCACCATTTTGCCTAGTTCCTTCACCCGAGTTCTCTCAAGCGCCTTGGTATTCTCTACCTGACCACCTGTGTCGGTTTGGGGTACGATTTGATGTTACCTGATGCTTAGAGGCTTTTCCTGGAAGCAGGGCATTTGTTGCTTCAGCACCGTAGTGCCTCGTCATCACGCCTCAGCCTTGATTTTCCGGATTTGCCTGGAAAACCAGCCTACACGCTTAAACCGGGACAACCGTCGCCCGGCCAACATAGCCTTCTCCGTCCCCCCTTCGCAGTAACACCAAGTACAGGAATATTAACCTGTTTCCCATCGACTACGCCTTTCGGCCTCGCCTTAGGGGTCGACTCACCCTGCCCCGATTAACGTTGGACAGGAACCCTTGGTCTTCCGGCGAGCGGGCTTTTCACCCGCTTTATCGTTACTTATGTCAGCATTCGCACTTCTGATACCTCCAGCATACCTCACAGTACACCTTCACAGGCTTACAGAACGCTCCCCTACCCAACAACGCATAAGCGTCGCTGCCGCAGCTTCGGTGCATGGTTTAGCCCCGTTACATCTTCCGCGCAGGCCGACTCGACCAGTGAGCTATTACGCTTTCTTTAAATGATGGCTGCTTCTAAGCCAACATCCTGGCTGTCTGGGCCTTCCCACATCGTTTCCCACTTAACCATGACTTTGGGACCTTAGCTGGCGGTCTGGGTTGTTTCCCTCTTCACGACGGACGTTAGCACCCGCCGTGTGTCTCCCGTGATAACATTCTCCGGTATTCGCAGTTTGCATCGGGTTGGTAAGTCGGGATGACCCCCTTGCCGAAACAGTGCTCTACCCCCGGAGATGAATTCACGAGGCGCTACCTAAATAGCTTTCGGGGAGAACCAGCTATCTCCCGGTTTGATTGGCCTTTCACCCCCAGCCACAAGTCATCCGCTAATTTTTCAACATTAGTCGGTTCGGTCCTCCAGTTAGTGTTACCCAACCTTCAACCTGCCCATGGCTAGATCACCGGGTTTCGGGTCTATACCCTGCAACTTAACGCCCAGTTAAGACTCGGTTTCCCTTCGGCTCCCCTATTCGGTTAACCTTGCTACAGAATATAAGTCGCTGACCCATTATACAAAAGGTACGCAGTCACACAGATTGCTCTGTGCTCCCACTGCTTGTACGTACACGGTTTCAGGTTCTTTTTCACTCCCCTCGCCGGGGTTCTTTTCGCCTTTCCCTCACGGTACTGGTTCACTATCGGTCAGTCAGGAGTATTTAGCCTTGGAGGATGGTCCCCCCATATTCAGACAGGATACCACGTGTCCCGCCCTACTCATCGAGCTCACAGCATGTGCATTTTTGTGTACGGGGCTGTCACCCTGTATCGCGCGCCTTTCCAGACGCTTCCACTAACACACACACTGATTCAGGCTCTGGGCTGCTCCCCGTTCGCTCGCCGCTACTGGGGGAATCTCGGTTGATTTCTTTTCCTCGGGGTACTTAGATGTTTCAGTTCCCCCGGTTCGCCTCATTAACCTATGGATTCAGTTAATGATAGTGTGACGAATCACACTGGGTTTCCCCATTCGGAAATCGCCGGTTATAACGGTTCATATCACCTTACCGACGCTTATCGCAGATTAGCACGTCCTTCATCGCCTCTGACTGCCAGGGCATCCACCGTGTACGCTTAGTCGCTTAACCTCACAACCCGAAGATGTTTCTTGCGATTCATCATCGTGTTGCGAAAATTTGAGAGACTCACGAACAACTTTCGTTGTTCAGTGTTTCAATTTTCAGCTTGATCCAGATTTTTAAAGAGCAAA
>NZ_SJWV01000336.1:0-2294 GCF_004352695.1 Escherichia sp. KCJ4928 | reverse complement strand
GGGCACATTGTGACGATGTGGAAGTGATCCCCCTGTGCCGTATGCATGACGGTCCCGTTTTCCGGGAACACCATATTAATGAACTCAGCGCCGCACTGGCCAGAATGCTCCATATGCACCACATACTGCTGGAACGAACCCGGTACAGAGAAAATATCCATGATGCAGAATGTATTCGTGAAATTCACGAAGCTCCCCTGCAGGCTACCGGCATCCTGGAAAAATACAAACGCACAAAATCATAAGGCAGTTCTATGTGGATACTGATTTTCTGGCTCTCATCCCCCTTTAATGTCTCCTCCGGCGATGCCCGGCAACCCACACTGGCCGTTCACAGTCAGGCGTTCCGTACTGAAAAAGCCTGTCGGGATGCCTTCACCGCGCTGAAAAAAGAAAACGTGGGGGAATTTGCTCTCCGTGGCGTCTGCGTCCCCGCCGGAGAATAAACAAGACATGATGCGCAACCGGAGTCCGCTATGACATCCCCGGACCTTATACAAGGTGATTTGCACCGAATGTCCTGGTCTCAGCTGGCAAAAGCCGCGGAAGAGTCGACAGCACATCATGATTATGCCCGGGCGTTAATATTGTGGCGGCATGCATATCATGCCGCCACGCTGACTATTAATAAAAACCTGGCAACCGCTAAAATCAACTTCTGTGCTAAGCGCATTCTGATGCGTAATCAAATGAGCAAAATAATCAGACATACAGACACAGACGAAAGACTCTTCCGTCTGAGTAAACACCATCATTTATATGAGAAAAAGAAAACAAAAGAGGGATGACAATCCCATGATATGGGAAAAACTTGCCATGCTTACTGCAGGTGCATTTTTGATACTGGCAGTCCTGTGGGGGTAATAATATCCTGTTTATTAAAGGGCAGAAGGCGGTGCCCCTCTGCCCTTAAGTACGTTTCCGGGATTATCAGTCAATAAGTTCCCGGATCAGTTCCAGAAGAGCTATCACTGCATTGACCACAGCAACAACTGCCCTGAGAACGATGATTAACAGGTTAATCATCCGTTTCTCCGTCAATGGAGGAAATCACTGCTGCTTACTCTTACATTGCCTGTCACAACAGCTCTCTCATTGTTAGCTGAAAAGAGACTTCCTCCGGCCAGAGCACCAGACTCAGCACCACCTGTTTGTCCGGCCAGGTCTTTGAATAGCACAGATCCATAGTCCCGATGGATTGATGCGAAGGTAAGTCTCCAGACAAGGCTAACTTACTGATTATACTTGTTTCAGGCGATATCGCTACTCCCGGAATAATAGATTGTAACTGACAGATTGCGATCAGGTGAATATAACGCTATTCTGGCAACGTTAGTTGAAAAGAGACTTCCTCCGGTCAGAGCCACCAACTCCACCCCGGAATCGCAAAAAAACCGGCCTCACCAGTCGGTTTTTTTGTACCTGTCTCCCACCACCTTCTGCCGTTCGCTCTTCTCTGTAAAAATGTCCTGTTGAATTCATTCCTGTCCGGTTATTACCGGCGCTGATTCGCATTCATGCCACCCGACTTAATCCCGAAATTTATCCATTCATCTATGGAGGAATCCCCGTGTCTTACCAACAGACGTCTGCCGCCGAAGATCCAATGGCTATATGGTATATCGTCGGTGCCATATGCCTGCTCTTTGCGATTATCATCTGGCGCTTTTTACCTGAAATCGTCTTCGCCTCCTGCCTGATCCTGCACACACTGTGGGGCATGATTGACTGGGGGCCCTTTCACAACTTTGCCGCCCCCCGTTACAACCTGCTGGCCATCACTGCTAACAACGCGGCAACCATCACTTTCAGCCAGTGGCTGGATGTTATGTCCCGGACAGTGGGGATCCTCTGGTTGATTCTGCTTCCCATGACATTCGGCTTTCTGTGGATGTGGTTTCACCATCCGGCCCAGCCCCGTTTTACCCGCAGGCCACTGAATATCCACACACTGCCCCATATTTTTTCAGCTCTGTCACCGGCGATCGCCCCCGTTCTGGCTGATGGAGACAACAACAGACTCTTCCACGGACAAAAACGTCCCGAGCGCCGTGTCGCACTAACCCCCGAAGCCTTTGTGGAGCAGAACAACCTTATCCGCAACATGCAGCTCGATGTTGCGTCCACACGCCAGTGCTTCATGGCGCAACTGGGGCAACCACTGACTAGCTGGAAAGACATGGCCCCACATGAAAAAGCGCTCTTTGCCATCTTTGGCCTGCAGTTCTTCCTCGGTGACCGGAAAGCAGCGGTAGCCCTGATGAACAACCTCAATCTCTCCTGCAGGCTCAAAA
>NZ_SJWV01000335.1:0-2318 GCF_004352695.1 Escherichia sp. KCJ4928 | reverse complement strand
TCTATCATGAGCGTGGGGGATGGCTGAAAGGGCATCACAGCGGTATGCCTTACTGGGCCCAGGGAAGCACAACGGAAATGCGCCCCAAAAACATTGCCTTTAACTACATCGTCAAAGCAAGCTGATGTATTTAAGGCGTATTAACTTTTAACTTACAGCAACGTATTTTGACCCAGACCATGCTTCCCGAATACCCCGGTTTACCTCTGTACGCTCTGAATCCTGCCGCACCATAGCCTGCTTTGCCGTCACAGACGGCAAAGCCGTTTGAGCCACTACCCCAGTTCGCATAAACCGGTTTTCTGGAGTCTTCTTCTGCGTCATAACAGGCCGAATAATCAAAAACCAGTGCATCGCTGATATTATTCTTCCAGACACCGGATTGGCACGCTGGCTACTGCCTGACGCTTAATTAAATACCGGCCCCAGGTATATTGAGACACGTAACAGATATCGTTCCACCTGACTCATAATTACCCCACGCATAATTATTGACATACCAGACATTATTTTTATCGGAATAAACCTGCTGAAAACCACCGAAAGGAGAACCATTAAGATACGTCCATGCACAATATGCATGGACACCAAGTCTGAAATTACGAATATTTTTTCCGATGTTATAGGTCTGCGTTGTGAATTTAATTTCAGTTGACCGCCAGACACCGGATTGGCACGAAAGTATTGCATTTCTGTATCCAGCCTCCTACCTTCCCCGTTTTTATCGTGGAAGGCAGATATGTTTCAAAAAAACAAAATTCGCAAAATGTCCCTCAGCCGGGCACTGGACAAATACCTGAAGACTGTTTCCGTCCATAAAAAAGGTCATCTGCAGGAGTTTTATCGCGTCAATGTGATTAAACGTCACCCTATGGCCGATCGCTATATGGATGAAATCACTACCATTGATATCGCCGGTTACCGGGATCAGCGTTTAGCTCAAATTAACCCACGAACAGGGCGTCAAATCACCGGAAATACCGTCCGTCTTGAACTTGCCCTTTTATCATCATTATTCAATATCGCCCGAGTGGAATGGGGAACATGCCGTATGAATCCTGTTGAACTGGTCCGAAAACCGAAAATCAGTAATGGCCGCGACCGCCGACTGACTTCTGGTGAAGAACGCCGCATTTCCCGCTATTTCAGGGACAAAAATCCGCAGCTCTACGTTATCTTCCATCTGGCTCTGGAAACAGCAATGCGCCAGGGAGAAATTCTCTCATTACGCTGGGAACACCTCGATTTGCAGCACGGCGTGGCGCATCTTCCTGAAACGAAAAATGGCTCACCACGCGACGTACCACTCTCCCGGAAAGCACGTAACTACCTGCAAATTCTGCCACAACAGATAAACGGCAATGTGTTCAGTTACACCTCGTCCGGTTTCAAAAGCGCCTGGCGTACCGCTCTTCTGGATCTGAAAATAGAAAATCTGCATTTTCACGATCTCCGCCATGAGGCCATCAGCCGTCTGTTCGAGCTCGGCACACTGAACGTTATGGAGATTGCAGCCATTTCCGGTCACCGCTCCCTGAACATGTTGAAACGGTACACACATCTCCGGGCATATCACCTGGTCAGTAAACTCGATGCAAGGCGTAAACAGACCAGCAAAATTTCCCCTTATTTTGTTCCCTACCCTGCAACTGTCAGAAACAGAAACGGAGTGTTCATTGTGACACTGCACGATTTCGACCTTGAAAGCCGTGCTGAAACCCGGGAACTGGCAATATCTCACGCCAGCGTATTGTTGCTGCGCGCACTGGCCCAGGCTGCTCAGCGGGGTGAACGCGTCCCCACACCAGGCGAGCTACCCGCAAACATTGATGAACGGGTCATGATTTGTCCGTTAACAAACAGCCAGTTCATGACAAAAGCGAACAGTATTTTCATATCCTCCTCCTGAACAAATAATTTTTGTTCAAAATTAACGCTATGAGACCCTTTATGAAACACTTATCCCCCCGTGCAGCCACTGCGGATAATAATCGTATCGTTACAATTGAAGACGTTTACACAATCGCATTCTCGCAACCAATTCACACCGAATCAGCGTTGGGGCAAAGGTGGATGTTGATCCATACTGGTGAATATGAAAGTGCCAGCGATGCAAAACGCTTCCTTGATCCGCTCGCCATCGGGCACTGTGCTTGCATGGTAACACCATCACCTGTTCTGGATCATGACATCTGGCTGCATATCCGCCTGCTGATGGGCGAGATAAGGGATGCCAAATAAACATTCATGGCCCCAACGCATAAAAATAACGCCGGGGACTCTGGCAGTGGCACCATTCTTTTTACATAGAGCCAATA
>NZ_SJWV01000334.1:0-2320 GCF_004352695.1 Escherichia sp. KCJ4928 | reverse complement strand
CCATATATGTGGTGGGGGATGTTTAAAAAAACTAAACATTATCGTAACGCAATGAATAATGGAATAAAAAATGGAATGTATAAAATGTAAAATGTCAGAAGCAAACAAAGAGTCGGGATTGTGTGATGCCTGTGAAAATGAGGAGTTAAGTAAAATTAATGGACTATTATATCTTCCTGCTCTGGGACTTATCTTGGGTGTTATTGGTAGTACTATTGAACTTTACAGTTTTACCATAACCGCATTCAATTATTTCAATGAAACTGGCTTTTTATCTTATTACGCTATGGGGGCATTTGCGTTGCTGATATGTGGATTCATTGTTTCCCTTTATGCAACGTGGTTGTTTTTCAGACGCAAAAAAGGAACTCGAAAAGCCATGATCGCTTATTATGCAACAGGACTGATTATTGCTCTCTATCTTACTTTATTACCGGCTATTCTTTTTGACGTACAGCTGGATTCAGATAATATCAGATTATTAGTGAGTGGAATATTTGGTGTTGTTATATGGATACCTTATTTTCTTTTTTCCAAAAGAATTAATATGGTTTTTTGTCGATAGCTATGTCGTTGAGAATAACGCGCTCAGCTTCGGTGATGGTTTTGAAAGCAATGCTGCTGCGGCTACATCATGGAACAAGTACGCGGTGGGCAATAATCTGACACTGGGACAAACCCAGGCTGGGCTGGATAAGATAGCGAAAGGTGATATGCCGGACAGCATCAATATCACGAAAGTGATCGTGGATGGATATCAGGATGGTGTAATGATTGCCGGAGCATGGTATCTGGGGCCTGCTGCGTCAGCAGGTAAAGTTCTTGGTGGTGGGCTTCTTGGACTGGCGGCCAATAGTGGTTATCAGTTCTATGATTTGAACCAGCCGCAGAATGCGAATAAGTCGTGGGACTATCTGGGAAGCGCGACCTCATTTACAACAGGCATGATGGCTCCCGGTCGTGGTGTCCTTGCAAACACAGGTATCGCAATGGGTGGGCATTCTTTACTGATGGTCCAAATACAGCTTCACTAGCCGGGCTGGTATTGGTGCTGGTCTGGGTGGGGCGTTTGGGAAGTATGCGCCAGTTGGTGTAGATAAAGTATTAAATGCGAATAACATTCCTAATTTTGTTTATGATGCTATCGGAGGTGTTGGTCGTGAGTTTATTAACGGATTCACGAAAGAAGCATTAAAGGGGTCAGTTTGGAATTCGGAAAATAAACCACGTTAAGACTATTTTTTAGCCAAAGGACTTTCAGGAATCGCCAGAATGGCGGGACAACAGCGGTTTTGGTGTCCGAAATCGTACAATTCTGTACATCTACGCAAGGAAATGTACGGAAGTAAGCCAAATGGTTATCGGACGGTCGGAACATTTCGTACAGCCTTTACGTTCAGTGAGTTAGCTGGCTTGGATATAACCACTCGTTCAACTCAATTCTCTTAGCGTGGGAAAATTTCCGAATTCCAAGCGGACCCCTAAGTACGTAATTATTGCCTGATATGTATATAATCAGGAGAACCACTGAAATCCAGAATGCCAGTTCCAATACAGTATATACAGGCTTCAGGCGTCTGCATGCCTGCTCATGTTTATTCAGGATAAATACGATTTTATCTGCATCTGATTTACTCATAATCATTCTCTTCCCATTTTTCTGATACGTAATGTCCAGCTGTTATCAGGAGTGTTTATTGCCCAGAAATATTCTCCTGCTGTGCCTGCATCCTGAGCCACTTTTGTTCTAATGTCGCCAGTCTGCGACCGGCACTCTGTGCTTCAGATTCTGAGACCTGCCCTTTGGGGTGACCATCCAGACCATAACGTGGGACGCCGGCGACAGCTGTCCGTTGCAGATATACACGGCGTGAGGTGATGCAGGACACTGCACATAGCCATTCGTCCATGGTCAGTTCTGCCTCCGGGTGTTCTGCCAGAAATGCCGAAATATCATTGTTTATGCCAATTTTCAGGGGAATAAATCCACCGCCTTCAGCACGAAGATGAGGAAACAGAATCTTTATTTTTTCCACGCACTCGTGAGTATACTCTCGGGTCCAGTGGGAGGGACGTGGGAAACGGTGTTTTTTCTTTTTCTTCTTCCTGGCTGACGCTTCAGGGATATGTTTTTCGACGGCAGATGAATTTATTCCGGCGGATACTGATTCTGTCGTCTGTTCAGTAAATACAGGTGCGATAATATCTGTTTTTTCGGATAAGGAAGGTTCCGAAAAAGTTCGACGTTTTTTCACCACAATGACTGGTATTTTCCTTTCTTCCTGATGTTTTCCCATAAATACCTCGGCTGTGTTGTTCT
>NZ_SJWV01000333.1:0-2414 GCF_004352695.1 Escherichia sp. KCJ4928 | reverse complement strand
CCGCCATAAGCGACAGCTTGTGGCGGCCCTGAACCAGACCTCATTTACTGAAAGCACATACCGTCAGGTAAAGAACCCGAATCCGGTGTTCACACCCCGTGAAGATGCCGGAACGCTGAAGTTCTGCGAAAAACTGATGGAAAAGGCAGTGGGCTTCACCTCCCGTTTTGATTTTGCCGCGCATGTGGCGTATGCCCGTTCGCGCGGCCTGCGCCGGCGTATGCCGCCGGTGCTGCGCCGCCGGGCGATTGATGCGCTGCTGCAGGGGCTGTGTTTCCACTATGATCCGCTGGCCAACCGCGTGCAGTGCTCCATCACCACGCTGGCCATTGAGTGCGGACTGGCGACGGAGTCTGAGGCCGGGAAACTCTCCATCACCCGTGCCACCCGTGCCCTGAAGTTCCTGTCTGAGCTGGGGCTGATAACCTACCAGACGGAATACGACCCGACAATTGGCTGTAACATCCCGACCGACATCACGTTCACGCCGGCACTGTTTGACTCACTTGATATATCAGAAGAGGCGGTGGCTTCCGCACGCCGCAGCCGCGTGGAATGGGAAAACAAGCTGCGCAAAAAGCAGGGGCTGGATGCGCTGGGTATGGATGAACTGATAGCGAGAGCCTGGCGTTTTGTGCGCGAGCGTTTCCGTAGTTATCAGGCAGAGCTTAAGTCCCACGGCATGAAACGTGCCCGTGCGCGCCGCGATGCAGGCAGGACCCGTCAGGACATTGTCACCCTGGTGAAACGGCAGCTGACACGTGAAATCGCGGAAGGGCGTTTCCGCGGAAGCCTGGAGGCCGTGAAGCGCGAAATCGACCGTCGCGTGAAGGAACGCATGATAATGTCGCGGAACAACAACTACACACGGCTGGCCACTGCCTCACCCTGAGTTTGACCTCATCTGAATAATCCGGCCTGCGCCGGAGGCTTCCGCACGTCTGAAGCCCGGTGACGCACAAAAAAGCAGCGCTGAACACAAAAAACAGCCTGATCATCTACCTTCCGGCTCGCCATGTTCCCCTTGTTTTTCACGCAAAACACGCCTCACGGACAGGGAATTCTGCTTATCAACATTTAACTGCAAGGGACTTCTCCATAAGGTTACAACCGTTCATGCTATAAAGCGCCAGCCGTAGGCGTTACAGGGTGCAATGTTTCTTTTAAACCCCAGTACTGTATTTCCTTTAAACTACTTAATTACTTCCATTTAAAAAGAAAACCTATTCAGTGCCTGTCCTGTGGACAGACAAATATGCACCTCCCACGCTGACGCGCGGGCCCCCATAACCTCACCGTTCTGAAACCACAACAAAAAGACATCAGGAATAAAAACACCACACAAACGCAGCACCGTGCCCATCCCTCATAACTGAAAAGCGCCGCCGCCCCCGCCCGAAGGGCGGGAACAACATCGCTTTAATTATGAATGTTGTAACTAAGCATCTTCATTGCTGTCAGTCTTCTGGCTAGATGTTCTCAGTACACGCTCGTAAGCGGCCCTGACGGCCCGCTAACGCGGAGATACGCCCCGACTTCGGGTAAACCCTCGTCGGGACCACTCCGACCGCGCACATAAGCTCTGTCGTGGCTGAAAGCGGGTATGGTCTAGCAGGGCTGGGGATGGGTAAGGTGAAATCTATCAATCAGTACCGGCTGACGCCGGGCTTCGGCGGTTTTACTCTTGTGCCATATGTAGCTACATCATGCCGCCTTCCATGCCGCTTACGCGGCATCAGAACAATAAAACCAGCATTAAATGTATTTGCAAAAGTATGAGTAATACAGACTTGTTAACCGGTCCTTTCAGATGTATCTTTAAGACTTGTTAAACAGTCTCAAAGGTACGTTATGCCTAACATTATTCTGTCTGACACCAGTGCAAGTGTCAGTGAACTGAAAAAAAATCCTATGGCTACAGTCAGTGCCGGAGATGGTTATCCTGTCGCCATTCTTAACCGGAATCAGCCGGCATTCTACTGTGTGCCTGCGGAACTCTATGAAAGGATGCTTGATGCGCTGGATGACCAGGAACTGGTGAAACTGGTTACTGAACGCAGCAATCAGCCACTGCATGATGTGGACCTGGACAGTTATTTATGACTTATACAGTAAAATTCAGGGATGATGCGCTCAAAGAATGGCTGAAACTGGATAAATCCATTCAACAGCAGTTTGCGAAAAAACTAAAGAAATGCAGCGAAAATCCTCATATTCCTTCCGCAAAATTGCGTGGATTAAAAGACTGCTACAAAATCAAACTTCGCGCATCGGGGTTTCGTCTGGTCTATCAGGTTATTGATGACATGCTAATTATTGCGGTTGTCGCGGTAGGTAAACGTGAACGTAGTAACGTTTATAATCTCGCCAGTGAGAGAATGAGATAGTTATCTTTAAAGCTGACTGATATTACT
>NZ_SJWV01000332.1:0-2422 GCF_004352695.1 Escherichia sp. KCJ4928 | reverse complement strand
AAAAAGGAATAAAACTCAGGAATAAAACCCACAAAAATACACGTGTTCTGATGACAAAAATCTTGATCTACTTGTTCTCATAAAAACCACCAGAAGGGACCGAGGGTACAAGAGAGGGTACATTTTTTATCAAACCAAATAAACGAGATTAATATCAATATGATAAATGAAATCTTCGATTCCGAGTCCGGCACCAAATTCATATAAACGGACCTCCACGGAGGTCCGTTTTTCGTTTCAGGACGCCACGATTTAAGCGTTCTGCCTCCAAATCAATTCTCCCGAACTCAACCAGATTCTCCCCTCATCACCAGCAATTTGCGGGCATATCCCAATTCGGGAAAATTTGTTCCTGAGCGATAGCACTAACTGACGTGAAATGTCGTGCGGCCCCGTGATGTTGTTGAACGTCAAATGACGTCATCAGGAGCGTAACGCATCCATAAAGCACAACACCGGTCTGAACGCCGACTGATGAGATTTTCTGAATGAGAACAAAGAGAAATGTATCAGTCCGCTTGCTCATGCAAAGACTAACAATCCATTAAAATAGTAAGCGCTCCGGACAATTTTCCATGGATTATTTTCTGAACATTTTTCTTTGGCAAAGATGATGAATTTTGATGGTAAGGAATATTACTTCTGGTTCTCAGTAAAATCCTTTCGTAATACTATGTAATCAAGAAGTTTATGGCTGGTAAAAATAACGTCTTGCATTCACCAATAATATGTAAATAAACCCATCTATAGATGGTAAAAATAGGTTGTGGCAATTATCATTGCATCATTCCCTTTTCGAATGAGTTTCTATTATGCAACAACCTGTAGTTCGCGTTGGCGAATGGCTTGTTACTCCGTCCATAAACCAAATTAGCCGCAATGGGCGTCAACTTACCCTTGAGCCGAGATTAATCGATCTTCTGGTTTTCTTTGCTCAACACAGTGGCGAAGTACTTAGCAGGGATGAACTTATCGATAATGTCTGGAAGAGAAGTATTGTCACCAATCATGTTGTGACGCAGAGTATCTCAGAACTACGTAAGTCATTAAAAGATAATGATGAAGATAGTCCTGTCTATATCGCTACTGTACCAAAGCGCGGCTATAAATTAATGGTGCCGGTTATCTGGTACAGCGAAGAAGAGGGAGAGGAAATAATGCTATCTTCGCCTCCCCCTATACCAGAGGCGGTTCCTGCCACAGATTCTCCCTCCCACAGTCTTAACATTCAAAACACCGCAACGCCACCTGAACAATCCCCAGTTAAAAGCAAACGATTCACTACCTTTTGGGTATGGTTTTTTTTCCTGTTGTCGTTAGGTATCTGTGTAGCACTGGTAGCGTTTTCAACTCTTGATACACGGCTTCCTATGAGCAAATCGCGTATTTTGCTCAATCCACGCGATATTGACATTAATATGGTAAATAAAAGTTGTAACAGCTGGAGTTCCCCGTATCAGCTCTCTTACGCGATAGGCGTGGGTGATTTGGTGGCGACATCACTTAACACCTTCTCCACCTTTATGGTGCATGACAAAATCAACTACAACATTGATGAACCGAGCAGTTCCGGTAAAACATTATCTATTGCGTTTGTTAATCAGCGCCAATACCGTGCTCAACAATGCTTTATGTCGATAAAATTGGTAGACAATGCAGATGGTTCAACCATGCTGGATAAACGTTATGTCATCACTAACGGTAATCAGCTGGCGATTCAAAATGATTTACTGGAGAGTTTATCAAAAGCGTTAAACCAACCGTGGCCACAACGAATGCAGGAGACGCTCCAGCAAATTTTGCCTCATCGTGGTGCGTTATTAACTAATTTTTATCAGGCACATGATTATTTACTGCATGGCGATGATAAATCATTGAACCGTGCCAGTGAATTATTAGGTGAGATTGTTCAATCATCCCCAGAATTTACCTACGCGAGAGCAGAAAAAGCATTAGTTGATATCGTGCGCCATTCTCAACATCCTTTAGATGAAAAACAATTAGCAGCACTGAACACAGAAATAGATAACATTGTTACACTACCGGAATTGAATAACCTGTCCATTATATATCAAATAAAAGCGGTCAGTGCTCTGGTAAAAGGTAAAACAGATGAGTCTTACCAGGCGATAAATACTGGCATTGATCTTGAAATGTCCTGGCTAAATTATGTATTGCTTGGCAAGGTTTATGAAATGAAGGGGATGAACCGGGAAGCAGCTGATGCATATCTCACCGCCTTTAATTTACGCCCAGGGGCAAACACCCTTTACTGGATTGAAAATGGTATATTCCAGACTTCTGTTCCTTATGTTGTACCTTATCTCGACAAATTTCTCGCTTCAGAATAAGTAACTCCGGGTTGATTTATGCTCTGGAATATTTGTTGTTGAGTTTTTGTATGTTCCCGTTGGTATAATAT
>NZ_SJWV01000331.1:0-2461 GCF_004352695.1 Escherichia sp. KCJ4928 | reverse complement strand
CAACGAAGATTCCTTCATAACCGGGTAAGCAATGATGAAAGTATTAATTGTTGAAAGCGAGTTTCTCCATCAAGACACCTGGGTCGGTAACGCCGTTGAGCGTCTGGCAGATGCTTTAAGCCAGCAAAATGTTACCGTGATTAAATCCACCTCCTTTGATGATGGTTTTGCCATTCTCTCTTCAAACGAAGCCATTGACTGCCTGATGTTCAGCTATCAAATGGAACATCCGGACGAACATCAAAACGTCAGACAATTGATCGGTAAGCTTCATGAGCGCCAACAAAACGTGCCGGTCTTCCTGTTGGGCGATCGGGAAAAAGCCCTCGCCGCAATGGATCGCGACCTGCTGGAGCTTGTCGATGAATTCGCCTGGATTCTGGAAGATACCGCCGACTTTATCGCCGGACGCGCCGTTGCCGCGATGACCCGCTACCGCCAGCAGCTGTTGCCGCCACTGTTCAGCGCGCTGATGAAATATAGTGACATCCATGAATATTCCTGGGCAGCGCCAGGCCACCAGGGCGGCGTTGGTTTTACCAAAACACCCGCCGGACGTTTCTACCATGACTACTATGGTGAAAATCTGTTCCGCACCGACATGGGCATCGAACGAACTTCCCTCGGTTCTTTGCTTGACCATACTGGCGCATTTGGCGAAAGCGAAAAATATGCCGCACGCGTATTTGGTGCCGATCGCTCCTGGTCGGTAGTCGTCGGTACTTCCGGCTCTAACCGCACCATCATGCAGGCTTGCATGACCGATAACGATGTCGTGGTCGTTGACCGTAACTGCCATAAATCCATCGAACAAGGTTTGATGCTGACAGGCGCGAAACCGGTCTATATGGTGCCAAGCCGCAACCGCTACGGCATTATCGGGCCAATCTATCCGCAGGAAATGCAACCTGAAACCTTGCAGAAGAAAATCAGTGAAAGCCCGCTGACCAAAGACAAAGCCGGGCAAAAACCGTCTTACTGCGTGGTGACCAACTGCACCTATGACGGCGTGTGTTATAACGCTAAAGAAGCGCAGGATCTGCTGGAAAAAACCTCCGATCGTCTGCACTTTGACGAAGCCTGGTACGGCTATGCACGTTTCAACCCGATCTATGCCGATCACTATGCCATGCGCGGCGAACCTGGCGATCACAACGGTCCTACCGTTTTCGCCACCCACTCCACCCACAAACTGCTGAATGCGCTGTCACAGGCTTCTTATATTCATGTACGTGAAGGTCGTGGGGCGATTAACTTCTCCCGCTTCAACCAGGCCTACATGATGCATGCCACCACCTCCCCGCTGTATGCCATCTGCGCATCCAACGACGTGGCGGTGTCGATGATGGACGGCAACAGCGGCCTGTCACTGACACAGGAAGTGATTGACGAAGCGGTTGATTTCCGTCAGGCGATGGCGCGGCTATATAAAGAGTTCACCGCTGACGGTAGCTGGTTCTTCAAACCGTGGAACAAAGAAGTCGTCACCGACCCACAAACCGGCAAAACCTATGACTTTGCTGACGCACCAACCAAACTGCTGACCACCGTTCAGGACTGCTGGGTAATGCATCCGGGCGAAAGCTGGCACGGCTTCAAAGATATTCCGGATAACTGGAGTATGCTCGACCCGATTAAAGTCAGCATCCTTGCTCCGGGAATGGGTGAAGATGGTGAACTGGAAGAAACCGGTGTTCCGGCGGCGCTGGTCACTGCCTGGCTTGGTCGCCACGGCATTGTACCTACCCGCACCACTGACTT
This sequence comes from Escherichia sp. KCJ4928, assembly GCF_004352695.1. NCBI lineage: Bacteria > Pseudomonadati > Pseudomonadota > Gammaproteobacteria > Enterobacterales > Enterobacteriaceae > Escherichia > Escherichia sp. KCJ4928. The sequence continues at coordinate 700 of NZ_SJWV01000331.1, read as the reverse complement.
CCAAATTATGTTCCTGTTCTCTATGGGCGTAACCCGTGGGAAATGGGGAACTCTGGTTAACACCCTTTGCTCCTTCAAACGCCACTATGACGCCAACACACCGCTGGCGCAGGTGATGCCGGAACTTGTTGAACAATATCCTGACACTTACGCGAACATGGGGATTCACGATCTGGGTGACACCATGTTTGCCTGGCTGAAAGAAAACAACCCTGGCGCACGGTTGAACGAAGCCTATTCCGGCCTGCCGGTGGCGGAAGTCACCCCGCGTGAAGCGTACAACGCGATTGTCGACAACAATGTCGAACTGGTATCCATTGAAAATCTGCCAGGACGCATCGCGGCAAACTCAGTTATCCCGTATCCGCCAGGAATCCCGATGCTGCTGTCTGGTGAAAACTTCGGCGATAAAAACAGTCCGCAAGTAAGTTATTTACGCTCGCTGCAATCCTGGGACCACCATTTCCCTGGATTTGAACACGAAACTGAAGGGACTGAAATTATTGACGGTATTTACCACGTTATGTGCGTGAAAGCGTAACCACTATTCCGCTGAAGGCGTAATTGTTTAAATAACATTACGCCGCCTGGCCTGAGGCCTTTTGAGTATGGCAACGTTTTCATAAAAATTGCTGCAAACAAAAATGTCATACTTTTTGCGCGGCCCCACCCCGCGCTTTTTTTTGCCTGTTATTTATCC